>DNPQ01000166.1 GCA_003501335.1 Bacillota bacterium | reverse complement strand
TTGCTTCAAGCCCAACTTCGTTTTCTCCCGCTCTTTTGAATAATAAAAACGGCCACCTTTACCTTCGCGTAAAATAAGAATGGCAGTTACGTAGCATACATCCTCCCGTAGCTGGGAATCTGTGCCCACAATTAATTTATATTTTGTCTTAGAATCGTTTTGGATATACCCCACTATATCCTTAAACACTTGACCAAAGGTCATTCGCCCTTTGGTCGGGCTATTAAACATCATGGATACACCTTTTAAGAACTTCTTATTTGTAGTTCTTCAGCTATACTAAGGAACTCCTTTATTGATAAAGTTTCGCCCCGCTGCAGCGGATTAATTTGAAACTTTCGCAGTAACTCAGCGATTGACTCTTTATCTCCAAATGATTTTCCTAATGACATTAGCGCATTCAAAATAGTTTTTCGTCTCTGACCAAATGCCGCTTGTACGACTCGATGTAAATAGGGATAAATGACGAAATCCTGTCGCTCATAGGGATCAATTCGGATAATTGTTGAATCCACCTGGGGAATGGGGTAAAATACTGTTTTAGGGACATTCCCAATCTTGGTGGTTTTTCCATAAAAATTTAGCATAACCGTCAATGCGCCGTATTCCTTCGTTCCCGGGCCGGCGAGAAGCCGATTGGCAACTTCTTTCTGTACTAGAAAAACCATTCCCTTCCATGGTAAACCTGATTCAATTAATTGAAAAATTATTGGAGTTGTTATGTAATATGGCAAATTAGCCAACACTTTAAAATGAAAATCTCCACCGGCATAATCTTTCAAGACACCCGCCAAATCCGTCGCCAAGACATCTTGATTTAATAATACCAAATTCGAAAAGTTATCGAATCTTTCGTGAAGAATGGTAAACAATCCACGATCATATTCAATCGCCACCACCCATTTGGATAACTCCAATAATTTCTCAGTTAAAGCTCCGAGCCCCGGACCTATCTCCAGCACCACATCATCTTTTCCCAAATCCCCGGCTGCCACAATTTTCAATAAGATATTTTCGTCCGTCAAAAAATTTTGTCCCAGACTTTTCCGGGGTGCAAAGTTCCGGGCCGATAATTGTTCTTTTATAAAAGTAATTGAAGTAGTCTTTCCAGGCATTCATTCACATCCAACAGTATTTTGTCCTTCGTTTCAAAACTTATGAACTCCGTCGATCTTTGGTAAAATGACTTCCCGGCATCGATTTGGTATATTTCAGCATCTCCGATGCAATCATCTCAGCTTCCAGCCAATTATTGATTTTCCGGTTACTATTACTGATTAATACTATCGCCAAAGTCATAATTGGCCATTGTTCAACCAAGCCTCGACGATTCGTCATAATTAAACCGCCCCTGGCGCGATCGCTTTCTTGATAAAACCGGGCAATCTCCGAGTCAAACCTTTCAATAATTCTTTTACTTAAATCACTGGCATAACCGGGTTTAAGTAAAATACAAAAATCATCACCGCCAAAATGATAAACTTTCCCGTCCAGCGCTTCCGATTTTGAAATTTCCTCTTGCAGTAAAGTTACGATATATTGAATAACTTTATTTCCTTCATCAAAGCCGTATGCCTTATTATAGGATGTAAAACCCTTTAAATCTGTAAATACCAAATCAAAAGGAGAGCCAGCTTGAATAAGTTGATTGAGCTCCTCTTCCAGATATTGTTTTCCAGGGAGTTCCGTTAAAGGATTCATTTTTTTGACCAATCGAGACTTCAAAGAAAGTGAATTCACTTTATTGAGCAAATTTTTTGGGCTAAACGGTTTGGTCAAGATTTCACACATGCCGAGTTTCAGTGAACTAAAACGTTCTTCATTGAAGCTTTGATCGACTAAAAAGATTACCGGAATATTTTTTAGATGCTCATTTTTCTTAAAATCAGAACACAACTCGTAACCATCTTTTTTCTCCAAGTTAGGGTTAATAACCAAGACATCCGGAGGATTACTGGATGCCTTTTCGTATGCTTCTTCCCCATCATTGGCAACTGCCACAAGCCATCCTGAATTGGACAACTTAATTACAGCTAATTCAACGAGTCTGGAATCTGGTTCAACGATTAAAACCCGTTCGCCGTCCATGATGATAACCTCCATTAATTTACTGCACAAAAACATATTAAAAATAAGCTTTAGTGATAATTCGACAATTCCAATTCTTTTCCTGCCACATAATTTTGATGAATTACCCGGACTACGACTTCGTGCTTTAAATTTGATGTCGCTCCCCCAAAGCCTTTTTAACTTTCTTTAGCCATGCTAATTCTGACTGTAAAAAACCAATCCGATGCTCAACAATAAGAATAGCTGCCAAAGCTTCGTCCGTCTTTTCGGCAATTTGAATTTTTTCTAAATCAAATTGCCCTAATTCTTCCTCGATTTTTTTGATTTTTGCAGTGAACAGACCAATTAAGTCAATCTTTTGCGCAATTAGGGTATGGGCAGCCAACGCTAAATCCATTCCAAAATAAATCCGATCTGTCGAAAAATCATTTTCAGTAATGGCTGCTAAAAGTGCGGTTCTTCCCTTTGAAGTAATTTCATAGACATTTTTATTGGGACGATTATGGGATTCCACCTGTTTTGCCACGACCCAGTCCTGACTTTCAAAATTTTTTAGCAGTCTGTAAACATAGGGCATACTAATGTTAATCCAGAGAGTGGCATTGCTTTCCTCCAAAAATTGGGCAATTTCATACCCGTATCTTGGGTTCTGATTAATCAAACCTAATAAAAACAATTCAGAATTATTCATTACTTTCTCCTGCAATATTAATCCGGTTATTATTTTACTTATTATTATTTTATTTGTCAAATATTAACCGAGATATTATTATACATGTATAATATAAAAATATCCCCCCACTTTAAAATGGTACTATAAATTCATCTTTTCATCCACAAAGAAATAAATTTTTATTGACCCTTTATTTACGTAAAAGATTATATTTCTAAACGAATAAAGCCGATAGCTTTTTAACTTTTTCAATCTTTATAAACGAAAAAATGATCATGAAAAACATGATCATTTTTACAGATTGAGTGAATCAAATCTCAGACTGGATAATAATATTAAATTTAATCAGGAGACAAAAATAATTTATCGCTGTTATATTGATAAAGAATGAATTCGAAAAAGGAAGCCTAAAATTTAACTCTTTTCCCGGTTAAGATATAAATGGTTTCCTCACCGATATTCGTTGTATGGTCAGCAGCCCGCTCCAACCATTCGGCAATTAATAAAAACCGCGCAGCTTGATAAGCTTTATCATGATCCGATTCGTTCCCAATAATCCGGATTAATTCATCGCAAATTTCTTCATACATATTATCGGCTTCGTCGTCTTTCTTGCAGACCGCTTCTGCCAGATCAGTATCTTTTTCCACAAACGCCTTCAAAACTGTCGACACCATATTAATTACCAAGTCGGACATTTGCGGAATATGAACCAACGGCTTCAAATATTTTTTATTTTTTAATTCCAGGACAAGTTCAGCTATATTAGTAGCAAAATCACCGATGCGTTCCAAATCATTAGTGATCTTAAGGGTGGCAAAATCGCGGCGCAACTCAAATCCTTTAGGAAGATTATCGATGTTTTTCCGTTCCAGTTCTTCTTCGATGACAATTTGTAAATTATCAATCAAATCATCACGTTCAATGACCCTCAAAGCCAATTCGCCATTTTGTTCCCGCAAGGCTTGAATGGCCATTTTTATCGTTTCTTCAACCAAACTCCCCATTTTTAAAAGGTCTTGTTCGATTCTCTCTATCGCCTGAGTTGGTGTTTCAGCCATCTTCTCCTCCTTTATTAAAATCTTATTATAAATTTATTATCCAAAAAATGAATTTATCCTACCTTCGCTTAAATATTTTTTCCATTTTTTTTATTCTCAGCCAACATTTTAATCAATTTCCATCTTTTAAAATACTATTCAAATCGGACCTTTCCACATAATTAAAGCATCCTCACGGTTATCAAGATAATACTTGCGCCGAACACCCATATGAACAAAGCCAATTTTCTGATAAAGATCTTGTGCCGATAAATTAGAACGTCTGACCTCCAACGTTAAATATTGGACTCCATTTCTACGGGATACATCGATTAACTCATTTAATAAGGCTTTACCAACTCCTTGGCGCCTGTAAAGCGGATGGGCGGCCAGATTGGTAATATGCCCTTCATCAAAGACCACCCACATGCCAATATAACCGGTAATTTTATTAAATTCATTTTTCGCTACGAGGTAAATAGCTCTTTGATTTTCCGTAAGTTCATAAATAAAAGAGTTTCTTGACCAAGGTGTTGGAAAAGACGAAGTCTCAATTTCCAGGACTGCTTCAAGGTCTTCAAGCTGCATCGCTTCTATTCTCGTTTGCATAGACTTTCCTCCAAACGTATTTCAGCCTCTACTTTTCTTAAATAACAGGGGATCAATTGTTCAGAATCGAATGATCCTGTTTGTTGGAATGCGCTTGCCCCTATCCGGGCTACAAGACTTCCCAATGGTCTATCCCCATCAGAGGGTGCTATTTTTATATTGGAATATTTACCCCAAATTTTTTGATAAATTTTACTAGCGTCGCCACAAAGCTTCACTGAAGGCAAAGACGAGAGACGCAAACCAAAATCTTCAGCCTTAATGTAAAAAGGTGTCTCAATGGTCTGTATTTGTTGATTTATATTATGATATAAGGCAGCATAAATAAAATCATGACGCGCATCAATCACTGAAGCGATCCATTCTGCATCATGGTAGACATTTTCAGCAATAATTCGTAAAGTACTTACTCCAAAGACCTTTATATTTTTTCCTAAAGCCAATCCTTTAGCGGCGGCTAATCCTATTCTTATTCCCGTATAAGACCCCGGTCCGGTACCAACGGCTATTAAGTCCAAATCGGCGATTTTTCGCTCGGCCCTTTTTAACAAAGTCTGTAACAAGGCCAATAAGTATTCTCCACTGCCCTTTCCAGCTTTAAGAGAAATTTCAAAAATAATCTGATCATCATTAATTAAAGCCATCGTCCCCCAAGGGGTTGCTGTATCGAAACCCAGTATTAACATTGGTCCATTCCTTCAATAAATTTTTGATAATAAGGGCCAAAAGGGCAAAAAGTTACGATTCTTCCATTTGACCCATGATTATATTCTATTTTGATTTCTAAATATTGGGGATAAAGACTTTTATCCCACAAATCTCCCCATTCAACCACAACTGCTCCCGAATCAAATAAAGAATCGGGATCGATAATATCCAATTCATTTTGGTCCTTAAGACGGTATAAATCCAAATGATTTAAAGAAATACGCCCCTGATAACTTTTAATAATTTGAAAAGTCGGACTGGTTATCTCCTCTTTAATTTCTAGTGATTTAGCGATACCTTTGGTTAAAGTAGTTTTACCGGTACCCAAATCACCCGATAAAAAAAGGAGATCACCGGTATTTAAGCGTTCCCCAATTTTTTCACCCAGTTGTATCATTTCGTGTTCCGATCGGATTTCCAGCATCGTCTGCCCTCACCTATAAGCAAATAAGTTATTTTAAAAAATAATGTCAACTGAATATTAACATGCTGTTTAAATTTGGTCAAGTGTCCTAGCATCAAAGAATTATTAGCTGAATTAAACCAGTAACAACAATAGTTTCAATAAAAAAAGATATACAATATATAGCTATCAGAAACTGATGCCATAAAATATATTGTATATCTGCATAAATGCGCCCGCTCGAGATATTTGGGACAAACTTACTAATTTAAAGCTTTTAAACCCAAACTGATCATTAATGCATTTTCTACCTTTACCATAGTCTCATCGTCGAGATGAGCAATCCGTTCTTTCAATCTTTGTTTATCAATCGTGCGTAATTGCTCCAAGAGAATGACTGAATCTTTTTCCAATTGATACCGGATAGCACTAATCGCGATGTGGGTTGGTAATTTAGCGCGTTTAATCCTGGATGTGATAGCAGCAATGATTGTAGTCGGACTATACATATTTCCAATATCATTTTGGATAATCAGCACGGGTCTGAGTCCGCCTTGTTCCGAACCTAGCACCGGGTTTAGATTGGCATAAAAAATATCGCCGCGATGGATCATAAAACTATTAGTTCCCTTTCACCAGATAGTTTTCATAATTCTCCAGTTCCTGGAAATCTTCTTTCAACCCATCTTCGGCTAACAGACGATTGAGCTCGCCCATTTTTTCATAACCATCTCGGCATTTTCTTATTTTTTCGTAGTAGCGCCGCTCTTTTATCAATAAAAGCATCGCTTCTCGAATAAATGCACTCCGGTTTCCTGTTTCACGGCGGACAATCCCGTCAACCTCTTGGAGGAGACTATCGGGCAAACTGACCATAATGCGTTTGGCCTGCGCCATCAACCCCACCTCCAGGAATGCTCTGTAATGAATATACTTATTATATACAATTTTTACGAATTCAGTCAAATGGGATTGATTGATTTGAAAACGACAATATTGATTTGGGAAAATATTGGAACTTACTCTAAAAAACTAATATTTTTCCCGAAAACAAACAACGATCAATATCCCTTCATCAACTTTAATATATGCCGATTCTCCGGTCAATTCATTATGAATCCCGCGTGCGGAATGAAGGTAGAGTTCAGCTTGGGTTAATGGGTATAACAATCCAGTCGTAGTGATTCCCGTTACTTTTTGTGATAAAGGAATCAGAGAAACCGCCCAACCCGGCTTTCTTTTCAGTTTGATCGCATCTTTAATGAGAACGATATCATGATACTCATCCAAAAGATGAGTCTCGATTCCTAATGCTAAAGGTCTAAGAAGCAGGCCGATATTTCCTAAAGTATGATCAAGGCGATTACCCAAACCTCCTAAGATGCGTATACTATCGACACCTCTTTTAATTGCTAAATCAAGCGCCAATTCTAAATCCGTAAAATCTTTTTTTGGCGAAAAAACTTGGATTCCCACATTAGCTGCCTTCATTTCGGACAAAACCGTCTTTGAAAGGGAATCAAAATCGCCCAGCAGAACATGGGGAAATGCCCCTATTTCCCAGAGATAACTGCCGCCACGATCTGCGGCGATTATTAATTCCGGTTTGCTGGCCATTTCTGATTTCAATTGAGCCAAATCAATAGGCCCACCACCGACGATTAATACATTCAACATGAATCCTCCAAAATGCCTATGTCCGTAAAAAGTCAGGTTTTCCGTACAATGTTAAGTAACCAATTTTTAGACAAGTAGTCACACCGAGAATATATTGAAGTCTCCTTGTCCCGCTAAGCCCATAAAAAAGCAAAACACGACTTGTCGTCGTGTTTATTAAATGATAAAATCTTAACGTTTTGAAAATTGTGGTGCCTTACGGGCTTTCTTTAAGCCGTATTTACGCCGTTCTTTCATTCGAGGGTCCCGGGTTAAAAATCCTTCCTTTTTCAAAGGGGAACGGAACTCATCTTCTACCTTAAGCAAAGCTCGGGCAATTCCATGCCTAACTGCGCCGGCTTGACCACTAGTTCCGCCGCCATGAACACTGGCCAATACATCATATTTTCCTTCGGTATTGGTCACCGATAAAGGTTGTTTAACAATAAGTTCCAGAACTTTACGGCCAAAATAATCCAGTACAGGTTTACCGTTAACAATAATATTCCCCTGACCGGAGACTAATCTAACTTTTGCAATCGAACATTTTCTTCGACCTGTACCATAAAAAATTGATTTTATTGCTTTCTTAGCACGTGGCATTTATTTTTCTCCTCCTTTCTTAGGCCTTAATCTCGAGTTTTTCTGGTACCTGAGCTTCATGAGGATGCTCTGAGCCACGATAAACTCGCAATTTCTTAATCATTTGTCGACCTAAGCGATTGTGAGGAAGCATACCCCAAATAGTTTTCTTAATGGCATATTCTGGCTTTGACTGAAGTAACTTTCCATAAGATAAGGCTTTTAATCCACCCGGATACATTGAATGGGTATAATGGATCTTTGTAACCAGCTTTTTCCCGGTAAGGTGAATCTTCTCAGCATTGATAACAATAACATGATCGCCACAATCAACATTTGGAGTAAATTCGGGTTTATGTTTACCGCGAAGGATAGAGGCAATAACTGAAGCCATTCTTCCTAAGGTTTTCCCTTCGGCGTCCACAACGTACCATTTACGCTGGACCTCCCCAGGCTTAGCTAAATAAGTTGACATTTAAATCCCCCCTGCATGAATGCTGTAGATTTCTCAATCAGTTAATAGATTCAAGAAATAAAATAATCCTTACCTTGAAACTGTTTGAGAAAAAAGGGCCGTATTTGATTTACGACTTTTATATTATACCAGAAGGCTTTCAGAAAGGCAAATAAATTTATCAAAGAAATCATAATTTACCTTACAAGTGAATATTAATGACCCTAAATTTATTGAAGTATTTATCAAACATCAATTTTGCACAACCAGTCCTTAACTGAAATAGGTCTCAAATTCATAGGTCACAACCAACTAATGACTTATTCTCATAAATACCTTTAATGCTGCAATTTCGAAACAAAACTAAGGAGTTGGAGTAGCCGCATCCGTCTGCGGCGTTATTGGTACGGTGGACGTTGGTATTTCTCCCGATGCCTCGCTTTTTAAACGGTATTTATGATAATCATACCGGCTGCTTGGATTCCAAAAAATCC
>DNPQ01000507.1 GCA_003501335.1 Bacillota bacterium | reverse complement strand
TGGGTAATGCCCAAAAGGCCCCCGATGCATTCAAGTATTCTTATTCTTTTAAGCCTCGATAAGTTTGATACCGATATTCGCTTTTAAAATCGTCGCCAACTCCCGGGATGTACTTACGGGTTGACTGATCTCAATACCATCGCGACCCAAATCTTCAAGTTGGAGGAAGTCTGAACCGGATATCATCCGTAACTGATTTTTACACGCAAATTGGTTAGCCATCCCATTCCTGGAGTTATGCTAGAGATTGTCGTTATAAACTTCCACGCCATCCAGATCCTTCGGGTTGGCAGGCGTTATTCCCGACCTAAAGGGATGGACCTGATAAATCAGGAAATCATGCTGTTGTGTAATTCGGTGAAATATTTTTAAATCTTTCATAAAAAGATAGGGCATGGCTTTCAGGAAAGATTCATCGATGCCGTATACCAAATAATCATCGGCGTTTCCGAAGAAGCGAAGTTCCATTCCCAGAATAACCCGTAATCCGATTCCCCTTCCAAACTGCAAAGCCTTACGGTATTCCTGCAAATATTCACCAATCTACTTTTCCCAAGCAAGTTCCGAGAGTCCCTCAAAAAAGCCGTCAAAAAAATGATTCGTGATCACAATACCTTCATAACCGGCTTTTTTATATAAATTGATGACAGCCTACGCTTTGATTTTACCGCAAGGACTAACTTCACTGGTGTGAACATGCATATCAATTTTAAAGGTTCTCATAAGGCCTCCGATAAATAGATCTAATCATTTAAAAAAACAATTTTACCGCACTAACGGCAGTTAATAGCATCACTACAACACGAAAGGGTTTCTCCGGCAACCACTTGATAACCCAGATTCCCAGTAAAGCTCCTATGACAATTGTCGGAATCATGGCTGCATCAAAGGCCAAAGTAGCAGGAGTCGTCGCCTGCCAGCAAAAAATTTGCAAGGGTAATTTGGTCAAATTCAATATCATAAACAGCCAAGCTCCGGTGCTGATGAAATCATATTTGTTCAGCCGGATGGATAAAAAATATACAGTCATCACCGGCCCGGCTGCATTACCGATCATTGTGGTAAACCCACCGGCGAGTCCAACAATGGCTGTAATCCACCAGTGGTTCGGAATTGCCGTTTCATCTTTTCGCTTTTCCAACCAAATCATGATCACTAAAAATATTAAGACCGAAACAGCAATTATGATTTTGAACTGTCTATCGCTGACCAGATTACCGACAGTCACTCCCAATAATAGACCAACCAGAGCCCATGGCAGTAGCCGCCAGATATATCCCCAATTATTATGGTGGCGGTAATGCCTGACCGCTAAAAGATCTCCCGTGATCAACATCGGCAGCAAAATGGCAGCCGATGACTTTCCACCAAATAATCCGGCCATCAGGGGAATTGCCAGGGTACTGACTCCGCTAATGGCGGTCTTTGAAAAGCCCACCATGAGGCCACAACAAACAGCGACAGTCCATTGAAAAATGCTAAAATGCAACATCTGTAACAAGTTCATTTTTAAAAATCCTTCATACTAGCATATTGATATATCTCACCTAATTATTCGCAGTGGCTTATGCAATATCCTTTCAACAAAATCCTTTCAGTTTTAAAAGAATTCATACAAATTACTGCCCAAATATTTTACATCCGGCATAGGTTTTTCATCCTTTTTCGCGAAATATCTTCATAAATGTAAACGATAGGTAAATTTTTATGAAAAAATTTAACATTCCCATTTTAACCAAGTTAAACGGCTACAAGCAAATTTTTTTAGAATGGCGTGCCCATGGAGCCCCTAAATCAGTCCAAGTTACCCTGATTTTATTTTTCGTCATCATTACGGTCCTGCCCTTGCTGATATTAGGAACCATAACCTATTCGATCTCTTCCAGAACTATCACCCGTAGAGTCGAATCTTATGTTGAACAAATTATCACTCAGGTCCGAGAAAATATCGAATATTATTTTCAGGACTTACAAAGCTTATCCTATGTTATTTCAGTAAATCCCGATGTATTAACCGTATTACAAGATCAAAATAACTTAGGGGGCTGGAAAGAGATTGGTTACCAAAATAAAATCAAATATTTTTTGGCCGGGTTAACCAGCACCCGAACAGAGGTTAAAGGAATTTATGTAATTTCCGCCGATTTAACCCGCGTCTATTCCAGCGATCCGCCTATGTTAATCGAATATATGAAAAAACAAAGTTGGTTCCAAAAAATTATCAACTCTTCTGATGTAGGCAATGTTATTACCGGAGTGCATTCTGATAATTATTCTGGTACCTTTATGGGAATACCCGGAAACGTGGTTACCTACGCCCAAAAAATAGTCGATCTGGACAGCCAAAAAAACCTGGGCTGGATATTGATTGATTTGGATTACGAGTTTGTCACCAAAATGTTAGAACATGTCCAGCTTTTAGATGAAGGCCTGATAACGATTGGAGATGATGAGGGCAGACTTATTTATGGAGATGAGCAAACGATACGCCCCTCTCATAATCCCATATACAATCACATCCGCTTACGGGACTGGGGCAGTTATCTGCAACGCATAGATGGAAAAGAGGAATTGGTGGTCTTCCAGACGGTTTCTTTATCCAACTGGAAAGTGATTTTCTCGATACCATCGAGAATCTTGCAACGGGAAAACGTCTTTATCCGTAATTTTACTGTTTTTCTAGCGCTAGTCCTTCTGGGTATTTCATTTTATTTGGCGATTCTTTTTACTCAAAAAGTATCTCAGCCGGTTGAACTATTACGCAATTCCATGCACGAAGTGGAAAACGGCAATTTGAATGTACAAATAAAAATTCGTAGTATGAATGAATTCAACGAACTAGCCGCCAGTTTCAACCATATGGTCGAAAAAATCCGGGACTTAATGATCAGCATCAATGATGCTGAGAAAAAAAAACAGCAAGCTGAATTAAATGTTTTACAAGCGCAAATCAATCCACATTTTTTATATAATACGTTGGATTCTTTACGGTGGCTTGCCAAGATTCGCAATGTCGAAGAAATCAGTGATATTATTCTTGCTTTGGAAAATTTATTACGGGCCAGTATCAGTAAAACGGACAAAATGATTACCATCGGGCAGGAACTGGAAAATGTTCGAAATTACATTGCGATTCAGTTATTCCGCTATGGAAACAGCTTTTCTGTAACGTATGAGGTTAACCCGCAGATTAAGGAATATTTTACTCCAAAACTTATTTTGCAACCTATCGTTGAGAACGCCATTTATCATGGAGTTGAAGGCTTGGCCCAGGGAGAAATTAAAATTTACATTGATACTGTTGATGAAAATGTCATAATTGAAGTCAGTGATAACGGCCGGGGTATCAGTGAAGAATTAGCCTCTCAAATTATGGCCGGTAAAGTCGATAGTAATCAACGTTTCAGTGGTCTAGGTATCAAAAATGTTGACGAAAGAATCAAGCTTAATTTTGGACCAAATTATGGCATCACGATCACCAAAAACGAGCCCCAGGGAACTAAGGTCATTATAAAAATTCCACGGCTACGAAAGTATGAAAAGAGGAAATTATGGCAATGACCAAAGTCATGATTGTCGATGATGAAATATTAGTCCGAATCGGTTTGCGTTCCACCATCTCCTGGGAGCAATACGGTTTTACAGTGGCAGCCGATGCCGCTAATGCTACCCAAGCTTTTGAAAAATTTGATGCCGCCGACCCGGATATCCTAATCACAGATATCCGAATGCCGGGTATCGATGGTCTTGACTTAATCAAGACCCTGAAACAAAAGAAACCCGGGCTTAAAATGATTATTTTAACCAACTACGATAATTTTGATTATGCTAAACAGGCTCTTGAATTAGGCGCTGATGAATACCTACTGAAAACAACCCTAGATAACCACACCTTATTCCCTGTCCTAAAAAAGCTCCAAAAAGAAATCGATCAAGAAAGAAAAAATCACATACAATACCAACAGTTAGAATACAAAGCCTTATTAGGACTATCCTATATTAAAAGGAATTTCGCAGAGCGTTTGCTGATGAATAAAATCACTTTGGAAGATTGGCAAGAGTTTTTAAAAGAATTAAACCTTCCATGGGAGAAAAACTTTTTCCAATTAGCTCTGATGAAGAAAAAGGCCGGTCATGAAGTAAAAAGAATGAATACACAACCGCTGCAACTGATTGAAGAAATCGTGGAAAAAATCCACGGTTCCTTAGTCTGGGAACTGCCCAATTCTTCGAAATGGACCATTATTTACAGTTTTCCCTCTGGAGAAAAAAGTAACTTTTGTAAACAAGTGATTCCATTTAATATCCGCCAAGTTCAATCATGTCTAAAACAATATTTACAAATTTCAGCTGTGACGATTCTAAGTCAACCCATTAACAACTATGGCCAATTGCCCGAAATCTGGCAAGCGTTGTGTACATCAGAAGGTAATAGTATCTTTTGGCCCGAGCGCGAACTAATTTTTGATTACGACATTTCCTACGAACAACCGTTGATTCCTGTGGGTTATAGTCAAAAAAACCTTATCCAATGGATTCGGTTGGGCCAAAACGATAAAATCCGGGAAATGCTCGATGAATTATTTACTAAAGTGGATAAAGCCCGTTCTCTGGCAGTATTAAATCAAATTTGGCATGAGCTATTTGGAGAAATTTACTGCCTAATCCGTGAACACGGACTCCCTCTATCAACCATTTTAATAGAAAAAGAACAAGAAGGCGATTATTTAAAAAATTTTAGTTCCATTACGGATATGAACCAATGGTTTTATCAAAAATTCTGTTTGTTGATTAAGCATATCGATAATTCAAATGCAAAGCCCTATTCTTTTCCGATTCGTCAAGCCATTACTTATCTTAAAGAACATTATATCGAAGATATCAATCTGATTGTGCTAGCCCATCAGGTTGGACTGAGTAAAAACCATCTTTGCACCTTATTTCATTCGGAAACCGGACAAAATTTTGTAGATTATTTGCATCAAATCCGCATTGGACAAGCCTGTAATTTATTAACATCCACCGATCTTCGGGTATCAGAAGTCGGACTCAAAGTAGGCTACCATGACGCCAAATATTTCACCAAAGTATTTCAAAAATATCAAAACTGTTCTCCATCGGAGTACCGGGAGACCATCACCAACACAATTTAAATTGGGAGGAACTATGCGTTGGATTCAAATTTTGTTTTTGGGAATATTCAGCTGTATCTTACTTGCCGGTTGCTTTGATTCGGATAAGCTTACTACTGTAGGGGATGAAGGTGAAACCATTCATGTTTTAGGAGTTGTCGGTGTCCATGAGGCCATCGTGGAATCCCTTGAAAAAAAGTTGGCAGCTTACCATATTAAAGTTGATAAAAATTTCTATTACTGGGGTACCTTTTTAGCCAAAGCCCGGCTATCAATCATGAACGATACCAGGGAATATGACATAATCATGGGGCCCTGCTCCCAATTCTCCGGCATTATTAATAACAATAAGGCTGTATCCTTGGAAGATATAGCCGAAAGGGTCCATCTGACACGGGAAGATTTATATCCCTCCATCCGCAAAAACGCCATCTTTAAGAATAACTTTTTTTGCCTTCCTTATATGGCTGATTCTTTAATTTATATATACCGCACCGATCTCTTTAATCAGGCCGGACTGAAACCGCCCCATACCATCCATGAAATGGTGGATACCAGTAAAAAGCTTACTTCCGGTACTAACTATGGTTTAGCTTTTCCCGCCGGTCCAGGCGAAGCGGCAACACCAGTATGGAGTTACTTTCTCTGGTCATACGGAGGCGACTATTTTGACAATCATTGGAATCCGGTCATTAATTCGAATCATGCATTGAATGCTACCCGCATATATAATCAGATCCTCCAAGAATGTGCACCTGCAGCTGTTGCCACCTGGCAAACTGAAGAGGCAATTAATTTTTTTGCAGCTGGTCATTTGGCATCCATGATTCTCTGGTCAAGTTCTTCTACAACGCTTAATGATAAAAGCCGTAATAAATTTGCAAACAATGTTGGTTATGCACCTCTACCCGTTAGTGATATTGGAATAACGATTCCCAGCATGGAAACATGGGGAGTTATAATCCCCCGGACCAGCCAGCATATTCTTTCCGCCAAAAAGTTCTGTGAAGTATTAATAAGCCGCCCTTCGTTGGAAAAGATTGCACAGTTGGGAATGGTTCCGACTCCTTTGCCAAGTATTAATCAGCTTTATGCTAGCAATTCTCCCAATAGTTCATTTACGGTTGCGACCCATTCAATGCCCTTTGCCAAAGAAAACCCGAATATCCCGGAAGCTAATCAATTCATTCCAGTAATCGGTTCCGCCTTAAATGACATTTTGATGGGCGCCAATCTCGACGACACCCTTCGCAACGCCAATGAACAAATTGAAGGGATTATGCAATTAAGCGGCCGACTTAAAAAGCATAAATGATTTTTTTCTACTATAAATCGTAATATTTTACACCTGTCGAGTAAGGATCAAAACTAATTTTTTGATTTCAGAAAACCTTCCTCCAAATCGTAATTTTACTTTCTGGTGTCTTGCCTTAATTCGTGTTACAAATAAATTACAGATTTGTGTACAACCAATAAAAATTGAAAACACAAATTTGAAAAAATAAGGAGGGATTTTTTTGAAAAAGTGGTTTCTTATTTTACTAGTGGGTGCTTTGTGTCTTTCCAGCTTTACAGTCATGGCAGCCCCAAAAGTAACACTCCGTTATGCTTTATGGGATAGCAACCAAATGCCAGCGATGGAAGCCTCCATCAAAGAATTTATGAAACAAAACCCGGGTATCGATGTTAAAGTGGAACTAGTGGGTTGGAATGATTATTGGACTAAAATTACCACTGGTGTTGCTGCCGGAACCTTACCCGATGTTTTCTGGGGTCACTTGGCCTATTTCTCCGGTTTAATCACCAAAGGAGCCTTAATGGACCTCACTCCCTACATCAAAAAAGACAAAGTTGATTTAACCAATTATTATCCGGCTCTTGTTAAGAGCTGGAGTTATAAGGGCAAACAATACGGAATTCCGAAAGACTGGGATACAATTGCAATCTTCTATAACAAAGACCTTTTCGATAAAGCAAAAATTCCTTATCCTACAGAAGATTTATCCTGGAACCCAAAAGACGGTGGTGAATTCCTGCAGATTGCCCAAAAGTTAACCATTGATGAAAATGGTAAAAATGCTACAGAAAAAAGTTTTGACAAAAATAAAATCACTCAATATGGTCTTGCAATTACCGGAGACTCAAATATGCAATGCGGTTGGTTAAATTTCGTATGGATGAATGGGGCTACCGGAGTGCTTGACAAACCCTACGGTACCAAATTTGTATTAGATCAACCTAAAGCAGTCGAAGCAATGCAGTTTTGGGCCGATTTGTTTACGAAATATAATGTGGCTCCATCTACCTCTTCCAATGGCTGGGAAATGTTCAAAGCCGGTAAGGTAGCGATGAGCCCCCAGGGTTCCTGGATGATGTCGGATGCACGGGCCACCAATAATTTAAAATGGGACATCGCATTATTACCGAAAGGTCCTGCCGGGCGTTATTCCTGTATGAATGGACTGGCTCACAATATCTTCGCCAAGACAAAATATCCGGCACAGGCCTGGAAATTATGCAAGTGGATGGACAGTGAGGCTTCACAAAGGATCATCGCCCAATATGGCGTTTGCTTCCCGGCGATTCCTAAACTGATGCCTGTTTATCTGGCCGCCACCAAAGAAAAAGGTCCCACCCATATTAAATACTTCAGTGACGAAACGGCAAGAACCGGTGCATGGCCTATGCATGTCCAATGGAATCAGATATATGACATTGTTGTTCGGGAATACGATATGGTATTTGCCGGTTCGCAGACGGTTAAAGAGGCTGTCAAGAATATGAAAGATCAGATTCAACCGTTGCTTAAATGAAGTAATGAGTCTGAAGTCGAAAGGTCTTAGGGTCAAGTTAAAGAATTGAAGAATAAATACACACCTATCAATCTTAGACTTTTACATTCAGACTGATATTGAATGACTAAGCGGCGGGAGTTCGCTGATCTAGCGTTTCCCGCCCGTTTTATAATAAGGAGGGCACCATGAGTATTGGAATTTCTCCAGCGTCTGCTGAAAAGGTTATTGTTCAACAGCCCCGCCATTCTAGCTTTCAAAAAAATTGGCATGAATGGCTGGCAGGTTATCTTATGATCCTACCAAATTTTCTTGGTTTTTTTGTCTTCATGCTGATTCCAATTTTGGTTACAATCTATATCGGTTTTACCAATTGGGATTTAATCAATGCCCCCCGGTGGGTGGGACTCATGAATTATAAAATTCTATTACGGGATTCCATCTTCTGGACTTCTCTCAAAAAGACCATCCTTTTTACGATCGTGAATGTTCCGGTCCAAAGCTTTTTGGCGTTACTTGTTGCCTTATTATTGAACCAAAAACTTAAAGGATTGAATCTCTTCCGGACTTTATTTATCGCCCCGTGGATCTGCATGCCAGTCGCAATTGGTTTAACCTGGACCTGGATTTATAATAAAGATTTTGGGTATCT
>DNPQ01000441.1 GCA_003501335.1 Bacillota bacterium | reverse complement strand
TTTGCGATGAAAAATGAGAAGAGATTTGACTCAATAAATTATTGTGTGCTCATTCCCACTTATAACAATGATCAGACCCTCGAAAAGGTGATAAGGTCAGTATTGGAATATACTCCAAATATTATTGCTGTCAATGACGGAAGTAATGATCATACTGTCGATATTTTAGAGAGTTTTAAAAAAAGAATTCAGATTGTTTCCTATTCTAAAAATAAGGGTAAGGGGTTTGCATTACAGGAAGGGTTAAAAAAAGCCGCAGAATTGGGATATGACTATGCAATCAGTTGTGATTCGGATGGGCAACATTTTGCCTCGGAAATACCGAAACTTTTGGAAAAAGTAACACCCGGCCAACCCATACTGGTGATCGGCAACAGGGATATGAGTGATCAACACATTCCTAAAAAGAGTTTGTTTGGTAGGAAATTTTCTAATTTTTGGGTAAAAATAGAAACTGGCCGGGATCTTGTGGATACTCAGTCTGGATTTAGACTTTATACAGTTGCAGTGATGAACCGGATTCATTTTTTTACCCGAAAATATGATTTTGAATTGGAATCCCTGGTCAGGTGGGTATGGCATGATTATCCGGTAGAAATTGCGACGATTGATGTTTATTATCCTTCTCCGGAAGAACGAGTGAGTCATTTTAAAGGATTTAAGGATAATTTTAGAATCAGTATCCTTAATATGGTGCTTGTAGCCATTACGATGCTTTTTATCATTCCCAGACGTTTATTTCAGATTATCTTAAAAAAATAAACGCACCGAAAAAATTCAAAGGAAAGCAAAAGAGACAAAAAAGGACCCATTGTTGAATTTGTAGCGAATTAATGATATATTATTAATTGGAATTTTTTGTACTATTTTTGATTGCAAAGAGATTATGTTGAGGCAAATCTTTTCCAACTGCAAAATATTTTGGCTTCCCTTCGCAGCCTTGGCCCCTAAAAAAACATTCACTATCATTTACGTGGATTGGGACTGAGAATTTTCGTCGAAAGATCAAGGATATTTTTTAGAGCAGATAAATATTTATTATATGTTGATGGGAAAAGGGTTGCTGGAAATCAGGTAAACATGGCATTGATAACAGGAAAACAAGCGATGATGAAAAAACGGCGAATTATCTTAGTTCATCCCCGGGGTTCCAACTGGCTTAAGGGGAGTAAAAAAGATATCGTTGCATCGGCAAACCGGATGATCCCTCATGGGATACTTTCGATAGCATCCTGGCTTTTACAAGAAGGCCACGAAGTTTTTATTCATGATTGTTTAGGACCTTATGCTTCGTTGGACTTTCAAACGAATATTCATCAAATTGCGGCTTATAAAGGCGATTTTATTGGTTTTTCAGCTACGACCTCTTCGTTTCCGGATGCCGCCCGTATGGCAGCAGCCATTAAAATGGTTAGTCCCGAGGTTATAACGGTTTGCGGCGGGGTTCATTGTTCTTCACTTGGAGGCTCTCTTTTAAGGGATTATGCTGCTTTTGATTTTATCGTTAAAGGTGAAGGAGAAATAACTTTTGCCGAGTTGGTTTCGGGAAAAAATCCGGCTGATATTAAAGGACTCGTCTGGCGGAACGGAAAAGAAATTGTGGAAAATGGTGTGCGGGAGTTGATCCCTGATTTAGATATCCTGCCTTTTCCGGCTTATGAAAAGTTGAAGGGCTTTCCCAAAGGGTATAATCTGCCTCTGTTTAGTTATGCTAAATTTCCCGGCACTTCCATGGTTACCAGCCGGGGTTGCCTTTTTCAATGTTCTTATTGTGATCGTTCGGTTTTTAAAAAAGGGTTCCGTTATAATACAGCCCAATATATCTATAATCACCTGAAATATCTCAATCACGACTTTGGTATCCACCATGTGAATATTTATGATGATCTTTTTACTACGGATGAGGAACGTATCGTTGAACTTTGTGAGATGCTTACCAAAAACCCTATTGATATTCAATTTAATTGTGCGCTTCGGGTGGGGTTTGCCCCGGATAAGCTGTTGAAAATGCTTAAAAGTGCTGGTTGCTTGATGGTATCTCTGGGTATCGAATCAGCAGACCCGGAACTTCTTAAAAAGCATAAAGCCGGTGTAACAGTGGAAGCTATCCAAGATACGATAGCCCGGATTCAGGCGGCCGGTCTTCGTGCCAAAGGCCTCTTTATGATGGGCCTTCCTGGAGAAACCGAGGAATCTATTCGATGGACCAGCGATTTTGTGATGTCTCTGGGCCTTGATGATATGAATATGGCTAAATTTACTCCTTTTCCAGGAGCGCCTTTATGGAAAACCATTCGGGAAGAAGGGGCTTTAGAAGAGGACTGGGAACAGATGAATTGTCTTAATTTTGTGTTTGTTCCCAAAAGCATCGGTTCCAAGGAAATTCTCGATGAGTTATATAATGAACATGTTAAGCGGTTTTATACGGACCGGGTTTGGCTCCGTAAATTCAGCAAACGTATTTGGCAGCATAGGCATTCGATATGGCATATCGTAAAGAATTTACCGGATTTTTGGGCTGCTAAAAAACAGTTTGAACCTAATAAAAAATTTT
Source organism: Bacillota bacterium (assembly GCA_003501335.1). GTDB lineage: Bacteria > Bacillota > UBA4882 > UBA8346 > UBA8346 > UBA8346. Next base: position 8,003 of record DNPQ01000441.1, on the reverse strand, counting down.
CATAAAAAATTTTCCTTTTATAGTCTGAGTTACGATTTGAAAGAAGGGTTATTATGTTTTCTAGACAATCGCGTGTGGTAATGATAGCAGTTTCCGTAATGCTCTTAGGAGTTGTTGCCTATGCTAGCAGCGGATTAATGATTCAGTCGGACAACCCGATAACTCCAAAACCGGATCAGGCTTTAATTGTTTTTATGCGACTCCCCGCATCTTTTGGAAAAGCATTTCTTTTTGACGATTATGGTCAATCGGTTTCCCTTTATGAACTCCCAGGTACTGAAAATAGATTGATCGGCTTCTTGAAAGGCGGAACCAAGATTTGTTATGAGGCAACCCCGGGCGAGCATTTATTCATGGTTGCTGGTGAAGCCGCAGATTTTATGAAAGCCATGGTAGAAAGTGGAAAGATTTACTATGTGCTCGTAACACCACGAATGGGTTTTTGGCAAGCTCGTTATTCATTACGGCCATTGCGCCAGATGAACTTGACAAGTGCTGAGTTTCCCCATTGGGATTCAGAAACTTCTTTGGTTGAGAAAACATCTGCGTCAGAGGAATGGGCCCAGAAGCATGCTGCAGAGATCGAAAATAAACGAACCCGATACTGGGTGGTCTGGTCTGAAAAAACCAAAGAACAGCAAGATTTGCAGACACTTCATTTAGAAGATGGACGTTAAAACCAAAAATCAAGTGCTAAATTGTGAGAATATATGAGGTTGGTTCTATATGAAAGATAAAATGATCGTATTTTATAATGGAAATGCTGTTACTTACGACCACGAACAAGAGGATTTTGGTTTTGTCAGGATTCCGGAATGGGAAATTGCCAGCGAAGCCATTCAAAAAGTCGCCCGGAAAAGCTATTCGGTATTGGAAATCGGAGCAGGGACCGGTAGGTTTACATTAGAAATTGCACCGCTTGTCAAACAGGTAACTGCAGTTGATATTGCCCAGAATATGTTGGACTGTATGACCCGGAAAATGAAAACCCAAGGGATATCTAATGTAATCCCCCTTTGTGGCGATTTTATGGAAATGGATTTTCAGGAAAAATATGATTTGATCGTTGGTTTTTCTGCCATTGAGTACATAAAGGAAAAAGAGGCCATGTTCGCGAAAGTTTCTAATTTGTTGGCCCCTGGAGGACATTTGATTGTCACCACGCCTCACAACACCTTTTTTAGATGGTGGGGCCGAATGGGTAATTATTTTCGTCAGGGTATTTTTATGGAGGCATACAGTAAGAAAAAAATCCGGAGACTTCTGAGAGCTAATGGCTTAAGCATTATTGATTTAAATGATTTATGCCTCAAAAGTATTTTTAGCAAAGGAATATTATTATTTGTTCATGCCGTCAAATAAATTTAAAAAATGGGTTAATGAAGAAGTTGCCAAAAAGCTTGATCAGGATGGTTTTTTAAGCCTTCCTCTAAAAATGCGCATTGGCATTTTTATGATGTTGGGTTCTTGTATAATTGGTTATGGCTTCCCCATGGTATTGATGATCATTGCCGGAGTGAATCATCAGTTATCATCCGGTTTGTTTCAAGGCTCTATTGCATATGGAGTGAGCTGGATTGTAGGAGCTGTTGGTCTGACACTGGCTGGAAGAGATTGTATTAAATATCCAATCTATTTTTTTGCCAAATTTATGAAGAAGGTATTTCCAAATTATTTTCTAGAGTAAGATGAAAATTGGAAATAGTAAACAACATGATCCTTTCAAAATATCAATTAGTAACGATATTGTCCCTAATAGGCTTGACAATTGTTATTGTATTATCATTTGTTCTCCATTCTTATCTGTTTTTAATTTGGGGTGTCATTCTGGTATTTGGCTTTCGGACGATTTTATATATGTATGGTATGTTTTCGGCTCGTTCCAATTTCTTTTTCAAGACAGTAAAAGGGAAAGAATTTTTCAACAACCAAAAGGGAATTTTATTTCGTTTTGATGATGGACCTCATCCCCTCTATACTCCCCAAATTTTGGATATCTTAAAATCGGAAGGAATTCAGGCTCTATTTGCCGTAACAGGAAACAGCGCCGAAAAATATCCGGAAATTGTTCAAAGAATGTACAGGGAAAATCATATCATTGCCAATCATACTTATTCTCACCCCTGTAATATTCTTTTTTTACATTACAAGAGAATTCGGGATGAAATTGTCCGGACCAATCAGATCATTCAAAACATTACCGGTGTTGAACCACGGTATTTTTGTTCCCCAATCGGCCATAAAAATCAAATCATTGGCAAAGTGATTAAGGATTTAGGGCTCATCCCCGTAATGTGGGATATCCGGACTTGGGATACGCATGCTTCCTATGAACAGATTATGGCTGTTATTAAGAAAAAGCTTAAATCGCCCGCAATTATTATGTTTCATGATTCAATCATTCATAGTAAAAATGATCGAGAGCCAACTGTGCGTGCTTTAAGGGAAACGATCCGAATTCTCAAAGAGCAAAAATACCTTTGATGGAATGAAGTCGGAGAAAATTGTGATGGCAACCAAAATCAAACAGTATATGTTGAATGCCTATTATTGGCTGATGTTTGTTATCGTTACTTTGGTTTTTTTTATTATTTTACCTTTATTTATATTCATTTCAATTGCTTTTTTGAAGCGAAAATTAGATTCTGCACTGCGCAGAGGAATTGTTGTTTATGGATGGATACTGGTAACCATTGTTCCTTTTTTTGCACCGGTCGAGGTGGATTCGCGGGCTGAAAAATTGCCATTTCCAGCTATTATTGTTGCCAATCATAGCTCGGCTGTTGATCCGTTTCTTTTTGGCACCCTGCTGATTGATGCTGGCTTTATTGCGACATGGCCTTTTAAGATTCCGGTTTATGGTATGCTGATGCGCCTTGCCGGATATGTCAGCGCCAACGATGGTTGGGAGAAGGTTTGCCGGAAAAGTGTTTCAGTCCTGGAGTCGGGTGCTTCCTTGATTATCTGGCCGGAAGGGCACCGTTCCAGAGACGGCCGTCTGGGGCGTTTTAGAAATGGCGCTTTTACCCTTGCAGTTAAGACCGGGTTTCCAATTTTACCGGTTTGTATTATAGGATCCGGAGAATTTCTTCCGCCCGGTCGAAGATTGATGGTCCCTAACCGTATCAAACTTGTTCTTTTGGATCCCCTTTATCCGGATGTCCGTGCCAATCAGGAAGAAGAAATCATTAAACTGAGGAAGAAAGCAAAAGCGGTTATTCAAAAGGCACTTGAAGAGAGTACTAAGCCTATGGCCATAATTCCTGTAATGAATAGCCTTGAAGAGGTGAAAAATGTTAATTCGTGCCGAAAATGTTTCTAAAATATATGAAATGGGTAAGGTTGAAATCAAGGCTCTGCAAAATGTAAATTTAGATATTGAGAAGGGTGACTTTATATCTCTTATGGGGCCGTCGGGGGCTGGAAAATCGACTTTATTGCATATTATAGGCTGCTTGGATAATCCAACCGAAGGTAGTGTTGAAATATACGGCCAAAAAATACAGAATATGAAAGACAGTCAATTGTCAGTCTTTCGTAATCGGCATATTGGTTTTATTTTTCAGAGTTTTAATTTGATGTCGGTTTTGAATGTTTATGAAAATGTTGAGTATCCGTTGATGATTCGGAAGAAAAAAGTAGATAAAGAAAAAGTGTTTAAAACTATTGAATCTGTGGGTTTACTCGATTATTTAAAGCACCGGCCCGATGAGCTTTCAGGGGGGCAACGGCAAAGAGTGGCAATTGCCAGGGCGCTGGTAACCGATCCGGATATCATATTGGCGGATGAACCAACCGCGAACCTGGATTCAAAAACAGGGGAAAAAATCATATCGCTTCTTTTGGAATTAAACTCCATCCATAATGTAACTTTTCTTTTTTCCACTCATAATGATAATGTCGCTAAATATGCCAAACGAGTTATTCACATTCTTGATGGACAACTGCAGCAATAAAGTTTTCATCCGGATTTTGCATTGCTATTGGTATTTATGGGGAAAAATAAGTTCTTTCTGGGTTGGAAAGAGGATAACATGTTGTTTTATATCAAATTAGGGTATAGGAATTTGTTAAATAATTATCGGCGTTCACTGAAAACAATATTGTCCATTGCGATTGGACTTAGTGCTTGCTTACTGGCGCAGGGGTTTATGTCGTATACCCTTTTGGGATTGCGAGAGTCATTGATTAATGGAGGTATCGGACATATCCAGATTTATCAAAAAGGTTATCTGAAGGCTAGCAATGACGATAACCTTCGACATTTGATCAGCGATTCGAAAACAGTTTTTCGGGAATTATCCAATGTGCCTGGGATTAAACTGTTTGCTCCCCGTATTAATTTTCAGGGGATGATCTCTTCTGGAGATAAAAGTACGATTTTTATGGGAACTGCCGGACTACCCAGCCGGGAGAAAAAGTTAAATTCTTTAGCAAGCCTTAAACAGGGAACATTTTTGGAGGATAAAAAACCATTTGGAATTGTTATCGGTAGTGGATTGGCCCGAAAACTCCATGCAGGAGTTGGGGATACTGTCACTCTGATGTCAACCTTGAAGGGTGGCGGGGTTAACGCCATTGATGTGGAAGTTATCGGGATTGTTGAAGCCCAAATAAAAGCCTACGATGATGTTTTATTACTGGCAAACCTTAAAACGATTCAAACTTTCATGGATCTACCCAATTCTGTAAGTAGTATTATTTTGTTATTAAACCAAACCGAAAATCTTGGGAAGATAGAACCCTCGATTCAAAAAATTTGCAATCCATTGGGATTGGAGTATCGTACCTGGAATCAGTTGGCAGGAGTTCAGTATACTCAACCAAAGATGTTTTATGATTTAATTTATTTGTTGATCATGATAATTATTGTTTTGGTGGTGGTTTTATCCATTATCAATACGTTAAACCTTACAATGCAGGAAAGAGTCAAAGAAATCGGCACTATCCGATCGTTGGGTACAACCCGGCTTCAAGTCGGTAAAATCTTTATTTCCGAAAGTTTTTTAATTGGTTTATTAGGTGGTTTTTTTGGCATTATCCTCGGTTATGCTTTAGCAGGCATCTTTAATGCCCTCGGTGGAATTCCGATTCCTCCTCCTCCGGGACATGCCAAGGGGTATACAGCTTTTTTTAAACCTGGTTTTATTCCGGCGCTTTGGTTATGGATGCTCTTTTTAATGACAGCGACGGTAGGCGGTTTTTATCCCGCTTTTAGAGCTGCCCGGCTTCAAATTGTCGAAGCTCTACGCTGGATTTAAAGGAGGATTCCTATGTTTTATTTGATGATTGGTTTCCGAAATATTATCAAAAATTTCAGACGCTCTTTGATCACCATGATTTCGATCATGATCGGGATGGTAGCCTGTTTATTAACGCAAGGTTTTTTTAACTGGAACATTAATGAGCTCAGGGAATCGATGATTCATAATGGGGTAGGACATTATCAATTTTATGCCAACGGTTTTTCAAAATACGGCAATGAGGATCCTTATCAATATCTAATTGATGACGCCTCGCCAATTATTAAAAAATTACAAACCATTCCCCAAATTCAGCTGGTCACTACCAGGATGACTTTCAGCGGTATTCTTTCATCCGGCAATCATTCCACTGTGGTTACGGGTGAAGCGGGAAATCCTGAAAAGGAGAAAAAGCTGAATGCCGGTTCGCATTTAATTCAAGGCACTTATTTGAATAGTAAAAATGCGAATGAAATTATGATTGGCGACGGGGTGGCCAGAAAGCTTTCGGTTAAAATTGGTGATACCGTAACTTTAATGGGGAATATGAAAGACGGGGGTATAAATGCTGTCGATTTAAAGGTAACCGGTATTACGCATAGCGGTTATTCGGATTTGGATAATCTCTCGGTTATGACCCCTCTGAGTGTGATCCAAAATCTTCTCAATATTGGCACCAATGTTCAGAAGATTGTAATACTCCTGAAAGATACGGGTGACACCGCTAGGATTCGTCCTCAAATAACCGAGATTTCAAAGCAATATAACTTGGAATATCAAAGCTGGGAAACTTTAGCTGAATTTTACCAGAGCCTTAAATTAATGTATAATATAGTCTTTGATATCATCATCTTTATTGTACTAGCTATTGTCACCTTTACCATTTCCAATACGGTGAATATGAATTTGTCGGAAAGATTTCGGGAAATCGGCACGATTCGAGCACTGGGTACTCGAAGAACCCAGGTGGCATGGATTTTTATCGTTGAAAGCTGGCTTTTGGGAATCATCGGGGGAATGATAGGACTACTTATGAGTTATTTATTTATCGGTTTCACCGAGTGTATAGGCGGTTTACCGGTTAAAGTTCATGGGACATTAATCCATGTATTTTTTCATCCGAGTTTCACGACAATTATAATATGTATGATACTCTTTTCCCTGATCGCAATGACCGCTTCGATTATTCCTTCCCGGAGGGCATCGAAAATTTCAATTTCAGAAGCTTTACGTTGGGTCTAGAAATGAAAAATGAATTCAAAATCAAAGCCTATCGATGACTACGATTATTTAAACCAAACCTACAGCAGAAAAGTTAAGGAGGACCTATGAGAAAATTTAGATTTTCGATCATAGTTGTTTTTTTATTCATACTGGGAGTATCCGTAAAAGGCGCAACACCCGCTGCTGATGAGATTCTACAAAAAGTGGATGCTCATAATTTTATTGCCAATGATCTTGAAATGACCATCCGGGTCGAAACTTATAACAAAAACAAAATTCAAAGTCCTACTGTAATGAAGGGTTATGTCAATCATGGAGCCATGGCCATGCTTGCCTTTTTGGAACCGGACAATATGAAAGGCCGGAAAATATTAATCAAAAATGACGATATGTGGATTATTATCCCGAAGGTCAAAAATCCGATTCATGTTACACCATCTCAAAGACTGGTGGGAGGAATATCTTATAGTGATGTTGCTAAAGTGAAATTTGCCGGAGATTATAATGCCAAATTAATTGGCGAAGAACCGATTGCCGGGTTAAACTCCGACGGAACAAACACCGATACCCAGACCTGTTTTGCCTTAGAATTATCCGCCAAAGAAATGAAACAAAGTTATCCCAAAGTGATGATTTGGGTGGAACAACAGGAATTACTTCCAATCAAAGCTGATTTTTACGCATTAAGCGGCAAAAAGATGATGACTGCATTTTACACAGCACCGAAACAATGGAATGGTAAAACGATTATTACTAAAATGTTTTTGTTTGATCAGGTTAACTTGAGCAAACATTTTTCGGTTGAATATTCCGACATCCGAATCACCGATGGTTTACAAAATTAACGGATATGTTTTTAGAAAATTAGTTTTTTAGAATAAATTGTTTTTTATTTATAAATATATCCTGTTATTAAAGGATTGCGCCTTTTTATTTTGCAAAAATGAATATGATGAAGTATAATAATTATTAAGTTGAAATTATATAATTTTTTGATATTTCTTCCTAATTTTGGAATTTAATAATAAAATAAGATCTGGATTTTTAACTTAAAAAATAATTTAAGGAAGCGGACATGGAAAAAAGAATTGCCGTCATTACTGGCGCTAGCCGTGGAATCGGTGCCTGTATAGCCTTAAAATTAGCCGCTGATGGGTATACCATTTGGGCCAATTATCGAAGTAATCATGACGCTGCGGCCCAGTTGCAGAAAAAGATTGAAGCAATGGGCCAGGAATGCATATTGTTACCTTTTGATGTATCCTCAAGTGAGGAAACTGAAAAAGTTCTTCAGCCGATGCTGGAACAAGATGTTCCTGAAGTGTTGGTTAATAACGCCGGTATTACAAGAGACTCGCTTTTAGTGTGGATGACCGAACAGGACTGGCATAGTGTCATTGACACCACTCTTAACGGCTATTTTAATGTCACCAAGAAAGTTCTTTTCTATATGATGCAGAAACGAAAAGGGTCGGTGATCAATATTTCTTCCACAGCCGGACAAAGTGGACTCCCCGGGCAGGGCAATTATTCTGC
>DNPQ01000550.1 GCA_003501335.1 Bacillota bacterium | reverse complement strand
CCGAAAAATTGAAGAATATTCCTATCCATTTGGCAATTATTATGGACGGCAATGGACGATGGGCTAATAGGCGAGGTTTGCCGCGCTCAGCGGGACATCGGGCTGGACTTGAACGGGTCCGTGATACCGTTTCATTTTGCTTGGAAATGGGTGTAAAATATCTAACATTATATGCATTTTCAACTGAAAACTGGCAACGTCCCAAGGAAGAAGTCGGCTTTTTAATGAACCTTTTTGAACAGAACTTACCTTTGGAAGCAGCGAAGCTCCATCGTTATAATGTACAAGTGCGTTTCATTGGATTGAAACAGGGTTTGTCTGACAGAATGATTGAATTGATGGAACGGGCAGAAACATTGACAGCTAACAATGATGCTTTAATCTTAAATCTTGCCATCAATTATGGGGGCCGTTCCGAAATTGTTGATGCAACAAAAGGACTGGTCAGGGCAGCGTTAAAAAAAGAAATGACCCCTGAGGAGATTACCGAGATTACCCTGAATGACCGTTTGTTTACTTCAGGCCAGCCGGACCCGGATTTGCTCATTCGTCCCGGAGGGGAACACCGGATCAGCAACTTTTTGGTTTGGCAATTGGCTTATACTGAATTATATTTTTCAGATCTTTACTGGCCGGATTTTAATAAAGAACAACTATTAAAAGCCTTTGAGTGTTATAATCAGCGAGAGCGCCGTTTTGGCCGGGTTAAGGAGGACCAATAAATGGCAAAGAGAATTTTTTGGGGTTTATTATATGCAATTGTATTATTAGGAGTGGTTTGGGCGGGAAGCATTTGGTTTACTTTGGCCATTGGTGCTTTTGCCACGTTAGGAATTTTGGAATATGCCAATCTTCTAAAAAGACTAAACATGCGTCCTCAGACCGAAGCCATGCTCATTCTTTCTTTATCTTTATTGCTTCTTATTTATTTGAACTCCAATCATGAAACTTTCAGGCAAATTCATTTTGCTTTGAATAACGAGAAATTACTCAATTTTTTCTTGTTTATCGCTTTTATTGTTATGCTTCTTCAGGAGTTATTACGCGGGAACCCGGATCAAGGACTACTCAATGCATCGGCCAATTTATTCGGCACGGTCTACATTGGATTTATGTTCGCATATATCTTAATGGTAAGATTTATTCCGGGCGGAGATGGCTTATTTTACATTTTTTATACTTTCCTGGTTACGTGGTTTAATGATACGGCAGCTTATTTTACCGGGACCATTTTTGGTAAACATAAACTTTTACCGCGAATCAGTCCTCAAAAGAGTATCGAAGGGTCTATCGGCGGGTTAATAGGTGGGATTATCGGTTCTTTTATTATGGCTGATATTTATCATAAGCCGATTTTGCTTTTGGTTATATTGGGTATACTTGTTGTAGTAGCCGGGCAGATCGGTGATTTGATCGAGTCAATTATGAAACGAAATGCCGGGGTTAAAGATTCCGGGTTTTTCCTACCTGGACACGGGGGATTACTCGATCGATTCGACAGTTTATTATTGGCGGCTCCGGTTGTTTATTATATCATAACCTATATTGCTCCTCATTTATACATTTAAACCGGTATCCGGGATTGCGGAGGTATCCAAGCCACCTAGTTCATCTCTGTCCGTGGAGCAAAAGTATCAAGGGTGGGGAAAAAGGTGACCAGAGAATATAAGGTTTACTTATGGGTTTTCATAGCAGGGATCGGTTTGATTATAATTTTGAAATATCTTTTTCCTTTGATGGCGCCTTTTTTGTTAGGGACCATCTTTGCTTGTTTGAGTGAACCATTGGTTATAAAACTTCATAATCGGCTTAGAGTGGGCCGCAAATTGGCGATAATTTGTATTTTGTTTTTCGTTGTAGTCCTGGCCTTGGGTATTACCGTTTTTTCTTTACTCGCGTTCTACCAGGAAACCCAACGATTGATGCCCCAAATTCCTGAAATGGTAGGTCGTTTCTTAGGATTTGTCCGGGATGCCATCCAATATTTCACAAAATATTTTCCCCAGTTTGCAGAGTTTGGGTCTGATTTGGGGATTCCCGGGGAATCAATCGTTCAACTTTTACGTTCAATGATTATAGGAGGAATGCAATTTTTGCCCCGTTTTCCCCAATTAATATTGGCGCTTGGCCTAGGGGGTATCACAGCTTACTTTTTCAGCCGGGATAAAGATCGAATTTCAGTGCTGTTTTATAAAATATTACCCTCTAAATGGCAAGAAGCCACTTTAAGGTTAAAAACCGAGGTGATGGGTTCGGTAACCCGTTTCATTAGGGTTGAATGTATTTTGGCATTGGTAACGACCGCATTTACTACAGTGTTTTTTGCGGCTCTTGGTAAGCCGGCTGCATTGGCCTATGGATTTTTGGCGGGTATTATGGATTTTTTGCCCGTACTTGGGCCGGGGATGGTTTACATAACACTAGCGGTGATCAATTTATTGTTTGGTAATTATATTCAGGCCCTCTGGGTCGTCATTGCATATTTTATGCTCCTGCTGATCCGCCAAATTATTGAGTATAAATTAATTGGTGAAAATTTAAACTTACATCCTCTCATTAGTATTGTGGTCATTTATATCGGAGTTGAGATTTTCGGTTTTGCCGGTATCTTTTTTGGCCCATTGATGATTATCATTTTACGGGCCTTCTACCGGATGGTGAAGGCGGTTGGCGGTTGAAAGTTGATAATTTAAAACTTGGTCTATTGATAACGAATATGGATGGTGTCATTTTTGAGGAAACGACTCGCAATTTTGGGTTCTACCGGGTCAATTGGCCGTCAGACTCTCGAAGTCGTTAGCCAATTTCCGGAACGTTTTGAGGTAGTGGCTCTAAGTGCAGGTTCCAATCTAAAACTGCTGTTGGAACAAATTGCTGCTTTTAAGCCTAAATATGTGGCAATTGGCGCCGAAGAACTTTACCCGGATTTAAAATCATCTTTATCGGGTAATGCGATTACAGTATTAGCCGGTGTTAGCGGCTTAACAGAGCTTGCTGTGATCCCTGAAGTTGATATGGTATTGACTGCAGTCGTAGGATCAGTGGGTATCAGGCCTACTCTTGCTGCTATTGAGGCAGGTAAAGATATAGCCCTTGCCAATAAGGAAACTTTGGTTGCGGCGGGTTCGATTATTATTCCGGCTGTGAAAAAAAATCATGTGCGACTCCTTCCGGTGGATAGCGAACATTGCGCTATTTTTCAATGCCTGGAGGGGAGAATTCCCAGTCAAGTAGAGCGATTGATTTTAACGGCTTCCGGTGGACCTTTCCGGGGTTATCGTCCTGAAGAATTGGAACAGGTTACCCTGGAACAGGCCTTAAATCATCCCAATTGGCATATGGGCGGAAAAATTACTATCGATTCGGCGACAATGTTTAATAAGGGGCTGGAAGTTATTGAGGCCCACTGGCTCTTTGATATGCCATTTGATAGGATTGACACCGTGATCCATCCCGAGAGCGTCGTTCATTCCATGATTGACTTGATTGATGGCTCAACTATCGCTCAATTCGGCCCTTGCGACATGCGTTTACCCATCCAAATCGCCCTGGCCTATCCGGAACGTTTAGCCAGTCGTTTTCCAAAACTTGATATGACGACTAATGTACAACTACATTTTTATCCGGTTGATCCATTGCTTTTCCCGGCTGTGAAATTGGCTTATGAAGCTGGAAGAGCCGGTGGCACGATGCCGGTCATTTTAAATGCCGCCAATGAAGTGGCAGTTTGGGCATTTCTTGCCGGTAAAATTAAATTTACCGCGATTATTCGTATTGTTTCTGAGCTAATGGGGTACTATCAGAAAGTGGGTTTTTCTGTGGATCCCAATATTGAAGAAATCTTCGCTATTGACCTTGAGGTGCGCGAAAGGGTTTCTCAATTGATTCAACAAAGGGGGTCGGATTGTGGGCTTTAATTTTAATTCGGTTTGGTTGACGCTTTTAATGTTAAGTATTGCTGTAATGATTCATGAATATGGTCATTTTTTAACCGCTAGGACCTTTGGAGTGACGGTTTATGAATACTCGGTCGGTTTTGGTCCGTTAATCGGTAAATTTACCCGCGGGGGTGTCCAATATTCACTGCGCTGGATATTATTCGGCGGTTTTTGTAAGATTGCCGGGATGGATATGGCGCTGGAAGGCGAGACAAAAGAACCCGAGACCCGCCCGGATCATATTTTTTATAATTTAACACTATGGAAAAAAGCGATTGTACTTGCGACGGGGTCAATATTTAATCTATTGCTCGGTATGATTGTTTTTTTTGCCGCGTTGATTTGGATAGGTACTCCGGTTATTTCTCATGGCGCGCTTGTGGCTGATTCCGTGGTGGTCAGCAGTGTAAACTCCAAGAGTCCGGCTATGAACGCTGGTTTTAAGCCTGGTGATAAACTCCTGTTTGTCAATGGAAGACCCATCAAGCAATCAACAGACCTTTCAGAGGTAGTTCAAAAATTGCCTCATCAAGATTTACGGATTGAAGTTGATCGTAAAGGTACCAAACTGATTAAACAGTTAACGGCACAGTATAGTCCGGAAAATAAAAGATACTTAATTGGTGTCTCTTTAATGGTTACCCCCAAATTCAAAACTGCTTCGGTGCGTGCGGCAGCAAAGCAAACCATCACTTTACCCTGGACCACCATCACAATGTTGGTTAAGCTGATTAAAGGGAAAGTGAAAGGAGCGGTGATGGGGCCGATTGGCGCCGTTGATATGATTGAGCAAACCTTGCAGCTTCCTCCACAACTTGTTTGGTTTAGTATTCTGCAATTTTTTGCAGCGATTAGCATATCCCTTTGTCTCTTTAATTTGTTACCGTTACCCTTGCCGATTTTGGATGGCGGTTGGATTGTAATTTTAATTCTTGAGAAAATTTTCCGGCGCGAATTTTCTGCCGAGCAAAAAACGGCTGCTTATACCATTGGGTTGGTTGCCGCCCTTTCTGCGTTTGTTTGGATCACCTATGGAGATGTTATCCGATTGGTAAAAAGAGTTTTAGGGGGATGAGATAAGTATGCCGGATAAAATTCCAGGTAAGTTGTTATGGGCTGATCCCAATTGCGAAGGCCAGAGTAAAGGGAAAGAGGGAGAATGGACTTGTTCCAAATGCAGCAATTCAGTCCGCAAAGTTCGGATTTTAAAATCTTTAAGCCTTTGTGAATATTGTTTGAATGAATTAAAAGACAAAAGAGACGGGATTACTAGCTGCCGGGGCTGCGGCCGGATTGCGCCTTTGGAGCTCAAAGAGCATAACGGTTATTGTTCGCGGTGTGTTTGCAGCGCTTGTGGTAAACCCGATCCGGGATATGTCCGTAAAACAGGTCTTTGCTTTCAATGCGCTGTTAGCTTGGG
>DNPQ01000232.1 GCA_003501335.1 Bacillota bacterium | reverse complement strand
GGCAATCATACTTTATCCATGCGGGAAGCGGATACCATTCCAGGTCTGGTCGATGCAGCGGAAGCATTAATCCTTGATTCCAGTACTTATGAGGATATTGGCGGATTGCTTTGGGCGCCGGAATTCCACGTTATCGAAGATGACCTATATATCTTTCATGCGGCGACACCGGGAGAATTTTATTGTGAAGAGTCCCATGTCATGAAGTTGCGCAGAGGTGGTAATCCGATATGCGCTGCAGACTGGTCAAGACCTCAGCGTGTGGTAAAAAAAGATGGCGCCTATTTATGTGAAGCCGGGAAAACCATCTCCCTGGATATGACCAATTTCAAATGGAACGGGGAATATTACGTTGCCTGGTCGCAGCGGCAGTTCCTGCCAGTGGATCTGGGCGCCTGGATTTATATCGCCAAAGTTGATCCAAAGGAGCCATGGAAACTTACAACCGACCCGGTGCTGTTATCTAAGCCCGATTATGGCTGGGAAAATAACCATACTTTCGTTGAAGAGGGTCCCTTTGCTTTGACTAAAGGTGAAAAGTTATTTTTAACCTTTTCTGGTGCATTGATTGACGCCACTTATGTTGTGGGATTACTCACCGCGGATCAAGGAGCGGATTTATTAAATCCTGGCAACTGGACCAAGGGGAATTATCCGCTTTTAACTTCCAGAAGTGTGCCCGGTGAATATGGACCCGGTCACAATTCCTACGTAATAGATGATGACGGAACCGTATGGAACGCTTATCATGCAAGGCCGGGGATTGAGGCGCCCCGCTCTTCCGGCTTACGCCGGGTTCATTTCGATATTGACGGGTATCCGGTGCTGGATTTAACTGAGGATAAAGATTTGAATCAGGAATTGGCAAAAGTGTCTATAGAAGTGGTTTTACATAAATAATGAACGGAGGTAAATGTTCATGCAAAAGATTAGCGTGCCGAAAGAATCAAAAGGTTTGAAGTTTTCCGGAAGTTGGAATTTTTGTGTGGGTACGGGAAGGCTCGGACTTGCTTTACAAAAGGAGTATCTGGATCATCTTTCAATTGTTCAGAATGAAATCGGGTTTCAATACATAAGGGGTCATGGATTATTTCATGATGATATTGGGATCTACCGTGAAGATGAAGTCAATGGAGAAATCAGGCCTTTTTATAATTTCACCTATATCGACAGGATATTTGATGCTTTTCTGGAACGAGGGATCCGGCCCTTTGTTGAATTAGGATTTATGCCATCGCGGCTTGCATCTGGAAAGGATACGGTTTTTTATTGGAAGGGAAATATTACCCCACCAAAAGACTATGATAAATGGGCCGATCTCATTAAAGCGGTCGTTAGCCATTTTATTGCCCGTTACGGCTTGGAGGAAGTTTTAAAATGGCCTTTTGAAGTGTGGAACGAGCCTAACCTTGACAGCTTCTGGAAGAATGCCGATCAGTCTGAATACTTCAAGTTATATAGGTTTACAGCAATGGCGATTAAAGAGATTAATCCGGACCTGAAAGTAGGAGGCCCGGCTATCTGTGGCGGAACAGACTACTGGATTGTGGATTTCCTGAACTTTTGTCACAACGAAAAAGTACCTGTAGATTTTGTGACGCGGCATGCCTATACATCAAAGGCGCCGGAGGTGACTCCGCATTTCTATTATCAGAAATTGCACAATTCTACCTATATGTTGGATGAATTCAAGCAGATAAGAGAATTGATCGATCAATCTCCCATTCCAAAGCTTCCATTGCATATCACGGAATATAACTCTTCATGGCATCCGCACAATCCTGTTCATGACACGGCTTTTAATGGCGCTTACATGGCAAGGATTTTGAGTGGAGGTGGAGATTATGTTGATTCCTTTTCCTACTGGACGTTTAGTGATGTGTTTGAAGAATGTGACGTTCCAAGGGCACAATTCCATGGGGGCTTTGGGATGATTGCCCTCAATGGAATACTCAAACCGACGTTTCATGTTTTTAAGTTCTTTAAAAGCATGGAGGGAGAAATACTTTACCGGGATGAGCAGATGCTTGTGACCAGAAAAGACAATGGATCTTTGGCATTGATTGTCTGGAACGTAGTCTCAGAAAAAGGAGAAGGCTTTGAAAAGGAGCTTGAGATCAAATTGCCCGTAATTTTTGCTTCGGCATTTGTTCAAAGGAATACCATTAGCGAAGAATGTGGTAACCCGTGGAGAACCTGGATTCAGATGGGCAGGCCACGGTTTCCGTCCAGGGATAAGGTGGAAATTTTGAAAGAAGTTGTCGGGCCGTTGGTTACAACAAGCAGAGAAGAAAGTGAAAATGGTTATCTAAAGCTAAAAATAAAACTTACGAAAAACGAAGTTTCACTTTTCCGAATTTCGGAGATTCAGGATGAATCATCTTCATATATCGGATTGGATGACAGTAAAATCACTAGTTATGGTGTAAACCAATGAAAAATAATCCGGTTATTTGGGCTGACTATCCGGACCCTGATGTAATCCGGGTCGATGATACCTACTATATGGTCTCTACTACCACTTTGATTTTTTCGATGAGATTTTTTGGCATCAACGTTTTTCGATATCCAGGGCACCCTTGACTTTTATGATAAACTATTATTAAAGGGATATTATTTGGATCTTCCCCGGGTAGGATTATTGAACTGAACTGCCAGTAAGCCTGGGGTTTTACAGTTAACTTAGGGAAAGCTGGAAGATAAAGGTGAGCCTTGCTTTTTTACATCAAGATACGAAAATAAGACGAAATATGATACTGAATGGATCAATTGCGAAAACCATTCTTTTTTTGTCCATCCCCACCTTGATGATGGGGATTGTCCAATCTATCATACCGGTTATCGACGGTTTATTCATCAATAACATCGCCGGAACGGATGCAGCCAGCGCAATCGTGTATTCCGGGCCGATCGTCAACATGATGGGCGCCTTGGCGCAGGGCTTGAGCGCAGCCGGAATGGCCATCATTGGACAGACCAACGGCAGAGGCGATTTTGAGGAAGCCAAAAGAGTATCGGCACAAATCATGATCTCTGCCTTCTTTTTGGGAATTATTACTGCTCCGATTCTGATATTAATCGCCTTTCCTGTCTCTTGGAATGTTAATGCGGAAATCTCCCATGATGTTTTAGTCTATATAGCCCTCAATGCACTGGTTGTTCCTTTTGCATTTCTGGAATCAATTTATAATGCTATTAAAGATGCCGCAGGAAAGCCGGAAGCAACTTTTATTCGAATGGTAATAATGCTTGTACTGAAAATACTATCCAATATTTTGTTTATCGCCATATTCCGTTGGGGTATCATCGGCGCAGTTATGGCTTCGCTTTTATCCAATATTTTAATATGCATTTGGATGTATTACGAACTTTTCATCAAGGCTAGTAATGAACGACTTGAAATCAAGGGCTTCAAATTTGATTTTAATATTATCAGAGAGCTTTTTAGGATCGGTATCCCGTCTATGCTTTCAAACCTGATTCTGAATTTGGGCTTTTTTCTGATCAATAATGAAGTTGCCAAATACGGCACCATTGTTTTGAACGGACAAGGCATTGCCAATAACATCACTTCCGCTTGTTTTATATTACCTTCTTCATTCGGATCTTCCGTTACCACCATGGTCAGTATGAATATCGGGGCTGGACAAAGTGAAAAGGCCAAGAAAGCCTGCACTGCCGGGTGTATCATTAGCGCGATTACTGCTGTAATATTGATAGCGCTTGTCGTGCCATTATCTTCCCATATTACGATTTGGTTCACGCGGCAAAAGGATGTGCTGGATGTAGCCAATAAGGCGCTGCATATCTATACCTATTCTGTGGTTGGCTTCGGCATCTGTATGGTGCAACAGGGCGC
>DNPQ01000334.1 GCA_003501335.1 Bacillota bacterium | reverse complement strand
TGATATAGATGATTATGAACTAAAAGTATTTTATAATTTTTATCTGATTCGATAATTTGCAGCTGCTTTTCGGTTGGATCATAATTCATCCAAAAAATGGGTAGATTATCAATGAAATTGAGTGGTAAATGATTTTCCCGAATTGCTTTTTCGATTGCCTTTTTGGGGGTTTCTGACGTCATAATAGTTTCTTGTTTGCGGTTATTCCCATAATCTGCAATGATTTTAAATTGATTCTCAGTCATTGATGGTACATAGTCTCCTTTAGTGATTTGATATTTATAGAAAGCTTAATTATTCCAATAAGAAAACCGGTCAAACCGGTTTTTATTTTACTTTTTTTTCAGAGCGGATTCGATTCGATAAGTAATTTGTTTGTACTTCGCTAATTCTTTACAATATCTAATAGTGAGGCGCTAAGGATAGGATAAATATTTAGCTGTGAAATCACTTTTCAATCTAAATGCGAAAGACAGTCACCCCGACCAAGGTTTTGACTGTCTCTAAATTATTCCCTGATTAAAATAATTATATTAGTTTATTTCATAAATAATAGCACATCTACCTTCTATAGTCAAGTTTTGGCAAATTTAAGGAGGATATCAAAATGGTGATGGCTATTGGACTTGTAATAAATATTTAATCTATACCGTACAAATGTAGAACGATTAATGATTCTTTAATTATGCCTTAAGCCTAATGCCCAAACCTCGGACCCGGGAATATGTTACTTAGTAGGAAAATACCTGGTTTACGAGGAGGTACACAAATGTCCGATCAATTAATGGAAAACAACGCCGGTTTTCAACCTGGGCCGATCAGCCCGGTTTGCACGAGTGAGCAAGTTTATACGGTTAAACCCGGCGATACCATGTTCTTTATTGCCAAACGTAATAATATTTCTTTACAGGAACTCATCAATGCGAATCCCCAAATCGCTGATCCGAATACGATTTATCCCGGTCAAGTGCTTTGCATTCCCATTGCCCCAATGACACCCAATTGCGCCGGTAATCAGACTTATCGAGTCGTCAGTGGTGATACCATGTTTGAAATAGCCCGTCGGTTTGGTATCACTTTGGATGCTCTTATTGCCGCTAATCCCCAGATTCCTGATCCAAATCTGATTTTTCCCGGGCAGGAAATCTGTATTCCAGGGTCTTTAATGACTCCAATGCCAGCGCCCATACAAATGCCTATGCCGACACCGGCGCCGATGCCACCAATGCCAGCGCCCATACAAATGCCTATGCCGTTACCGGCACCGATGCCATTGATGCCGCCGATGCCAGCGCCTTGTTTCAATGGAGCTTTATATACAGTGCAATCCGGTGATACATTATTTGAAATTGCACGGGCCAATAACATTTTATTGACGACTTTGATTGCCGCCAATCCGCAAATTCCGGATCCTAATTTAATCTTTCCGGGTCAAGTTATCTGTATTCCGGGACCAGTTTTGGAAGTTCCAGCCGTTCCTCGGCCAACCTGCCCCATAATGATGCCCTTGCCGGTTCAACAACCATTACCCATGCCGGCTCCCAGGCCTGTGGCGCCCATTGAACGGCCTATGCCATTACCTATTATTCCCTCACCAATGCCGTGTCCTGCTGCTCCGGCACCCATGCCGCTTCCGATGCCATGCCCTGCTGCTCCGGCACCAATGCCGGTTCCAATGCCATGCCCGGCAAGTTGTCCAATGCCTTTTTATATGGTGCTACCATGGGATGAATGCCCCCATCAATTTTATAGGAAGAAAAAACATGGGCGACGGAAAAGACAGTGTCGTTAAATTTTAAAGGCCTCCCGGCCTTTTTTTATTTTCATGGATCATTAAAAGGTGGCTGCCTTTCTGAAATGGGCCCTTTTACTTTGCAAAGCCTTCGACCGGGAAGATTGATCCGTTCGGTATTTAGATCCGATAATTTTGCAAAATTCACCCATGATCGCCTGATGACATTGCCCCGCATCCCCCTCATTGATTTTTCCCGCAGCTAAATGGCACATTTCCGGGATTTCTATTTTTGGAAGTCAGCTTAAAATACCGGCTAGAAAGGTTAATGAGGGGCATGAGAGCGTAAAAAACAAAAAGGATGTTTTGAAATCTTTTAAAGCAATATCTTTTATTTTTGGCCAACATGGCCCCCATGCCCAACATGGATTTTTAAAAGACCTGGTAAATCCGTTTATGTGGGGCATGTTGGGTATGGGGGCATAAAAATAAAAAGGATATGTGAAAATTTTTTGAAGGCGCCGGATTTTTTAGGCCGCACATTTTAATGAAAATGAATGGATTGGTAAACTATTGGAGTGGTAGAATGGGGTAAGCCCAGAAATACCAAAAAAGGCATTATTCTAAACAAATTGGTAAATATACCAATCATAGCAGAATTGATTATAAAAAATCGCAAAGAATTGAAAAAGGGATTTATCTTTTTGGAACGAATATAATTCAAAATACGTTTGATTCAATGAGTTACATCAAAGTTTGTGGGGGTTTAAATGGACTTAAAGCTGGCCTATTTCTATCCCACCCTCATGAATTTATATGGGGATCGTGGGAATGTCCAAACCTTAGCAGAACGTTGCCACTGGCGCGGAATTGATTTACACATCACCGAAATTGAGATTGGCAGTACTTCTAGTTTTAATGAATTTGATTTGGCTTTTTTTGGTGGAGGCCAAGATAAAGAGCAATTCAAAATCGGTGCAGATCTGATTACCACAAAAGCAAATAATTTAAAGGCTGCAATTGAAGATGGCCTCGTCATGCTCAATGTATGCGGGGGATATCAATTATTGGGAGAATACTACCGGCCTATCCAAGGGCCTATCTTAAAGGGGCTTTCAATCTTGGATGTAAGAACCGAAGGGGGTACTGTGAGAGCCATCGGTAATATGATCGCTGAGACTGAGTTGGAATCGGGACAAAAGATGTTATTAGTGGGTTTTGAAAATCATTCCGGCCGTACCTATTTAGGAGGGAGATGCCAGTCCCTGGCTAAAGTGGTGAAAGGGTTTGGTAATAACGGTGAAGACCAAACCGAGGGAGCCCGTTATTTAAACTGTTTCGGTTGTTATTTGCATGGGCCCTTACTTCCTAAAAACCCGGGTTTTGCGGATTATTTAATCTCTTTGGCATTACAACGCAAGTATGGCAAGGCGGACTTGACGCCTTTGGAAGATATTCTGGAAAATCAGACCCGTGACTATGTATTAAAGCGAGTGGGCAAACGTTCTCTATTAAAAGGCAAAAGATCATGAAACTGAAAAAAAATTACCTCACATTATTATCGGCTCGGATAATCGTTCGTTTGATATATAAGCTATCAAGATGTTTTAATCTGGGTGAAGGCAGCAATATCCCCGGAAAAATTGCGATGCGGATTTTCCCCAACATCCTTGCCATGCAAGTACCCCGATTTCAAAAGGGGTGGATTATGATTACGGGGACCAATGGTAAAACAACGACAACCAAAATCCTGGTTGAGCTGATGCAAAATGCCGGTTATAAAGTCTGTACCAATTCCCGGGGCGCTAATTTAGTAACGGGCATTGTGACAAGCCTGTTATTGGCTGATACGAGACCTGCCGATGATTATATAGCTGATTATGCTGTTTTTGAAATCGATGAAGCTGTTTTGATCAAATCATTTCAATTGTTTAAACCGCAAATTTTGGTGGTTACCAATTTTTCCCGTGATCAATTGGACCGCTATGGTGAAGTTGATTCCAATGTGAACCGGATCATGGAATTGGTCCGTAATACCGGAGATCGTTGTAAAGTCGTTCTCAATGGCAATGATCCGAATATTGCCAGAATCGGTTCTGTTGTCAAACCCGTGAACCGGTTTTACTTTGGTGTCAAGCAAACCAATACTTTTGCTGATGCCGGTTTGCTGATAGAACAAGATACAGGTAAAGGATTGGATGCTGTCGAACTTCCGGCGCTTGATCTCTGGGCTGAAGACATTCAAACGGAGTATCTAAGCGGCAGCCATTTTAAAATGGTTTATGATCATCAACATAATCTAAATGTTGCTCTTCAATTACCGGGTGTTTATAATATTTTGAACGTTCTGGCTGCGATTTCAGTTTGCTTAACAGTTGGAATCTCTTTGGACAAGACCCAACCTGTCTTATCCCGGATCAAATCGAGTTATGGGCGAAGTGAATATTTTGATTTTCAGGGACATCCGATATATTTATTTTTAGTCAAAAATCCCGTCGGTTTTAATCATATTATTCAGCTTTTAAATCAGGCCCGGGGGCCTAAACGGATCTTATTTTTACTGAATGATCTTACGGCAGACGGTACCGATGTATCCTGGATCTGGGATGTGGCCTTGGAAAATTTATGGAAGATGAGAGAAATCCGAGAAATTGTTACCAGCGGCACTCGGGCCGGTGATATGGCTCTGCGGATAAAATATGCCCATCCTCCGGATCTGCCGTTGAGTGTGGATTATAATCCCAAGCATGCTTATAGAGAATTAACCCAGCGCTTGCAGGATGATGAAGA
>DNPQ01000070.1:426-2631 GCA_003501335.1 Bacillota bacterium | reverse complement strand
AAGACTCCTTTGCCCTGGCCCAAGATACCCGTAACCTTTTTCCCGGCTGCTCCGGCTAAGCTCATGGCCCCTTCAAAGATGAACTCCATCAGCTTCGGCCCGGCCTTGACTACGAAGTTTTTAATCCGGTCCACCGGAGCCAGAAAGATCGGTTTGATCTTCTCAAACGCCCCGCTCAGATTTAGTAAATCGAGCGGAGATAAGGAATCCCAAGCTTTTTGAAACATACTTTTGATAACTGCAAAAGTGATATTCAGCTTTTGAATTTCTACCTTAAACCAGGCGGCTGCTTTGGGGATGACCTTAGCCTCTTCCAAGCTGGCATAAAGGACCGCCCCGCCAGGAGCCAGGCCCATCACCGCTTTTGTCCAGGCGCTAGCGTCCCGCTTGATTGATTGAAGCTACGCTGATCCATCACCTCTCGAAATAAAAAAGCGCCCGGTATATTACCGCAGCGCTTTACCTGAAAATAGTCGTTATATCATCGATATTCATTTTCAAAGAAATTCTTGTGATTCGATTTTGAACCTCCGGCATGGGCGGAGGTCCCATTTCTTCATATGTCTCTGTCTTCTTCCAATAGCGATTCTAGGGGAAAGCGCGCCTTCCGACCGAAGGCGCGTCAAAAATCCTGCTCCCTTATTTTCTTTAGATAGTCCCTTCGTTAAGTTCTATGGTTTCTTCCGTTTCTTTGGCCGCATACTCCCCGGCCCGGAAGCCGAAAGCGGGCCAAGCCTCCTTCGGCAGGGCGATCCGCACCAGCTTTTAATCATCCCTATTTTTTTAAAGTCTCTGAACCCTCTGAACTATTCACACAAATTAAAAAAACAAATGTTTAATTGTTATAAAGTATTATAATATGACTACTAGCACCCTTGGGATCGTATGACGAACTTACTGCCCCCCAGACAAAATCAGCACTCTCACTAATACCAATAATCCGTAATAAACGATCATGTATTATTTTTCTGTTAGGTTCATCCTCCCAGCCTTTAATACTATCATCTTCCACCGACAAATGAATTCGTTTAAGTAAATTTTCTTTAAAATATAAACTTACATAAAAAAACCGATCGCCAATTTTATGTAATCCATCAAGCGAGAACATCATCTCTTGATTTTGTCTTTTGTAATATGTACTATTTGCAAATTCATTAAAACTTAATTGTGAATTTAAAGTATAACAATCATCTATAACAACACTTCCATCTTTAATATTGATCATTTTATCGCCTCATTTCCAATTTATTAATTTTATCCCATCTATAGGTTCTAAAACTCCTTGTTTGACTAATTCATTTGCATTTGGAATAAATATTTGTGGCAAACCACCTTTACCATATTCAGGATTAGCTTTCGTTATCCCGAAGGCTGCATCAATATCTGTTTTAACTAAATATCCTTGAGCAGTTTGTCTATATCCATATTTTTCATTTTTTATAACTTGAAGACCTTCAAATAATTTTGTAGCATCACCATCCGAACGTTTAATGGCACTCTTTGTTGTAAAATATTCAGTGCCCTGAGGTTCACCTCTGTAAATGACTTTTCCTTTTTTAACCGTAATGTCCCGATATCTATCTACACCCGGATAATCCTTAGTACCTTGCCAGCTCCTAGCAATGTCTGAAGGACTAGCAACCAATTTCTCAGCATTCTCAGCTACTTCACCTTTACCTTCTTTTACCGTTTTCCCGGTAGTATCGCCTAAAACTTCCTTCGGCTTATCTGCCCCGCTAATCCTAGCAATGAGCCTCTTTGCCTTCCCCGCGATGAACCCGACCGCTTTTCCGACGGCCTCATCGATGGGCTTGCGGATCTTCTGGATAATTTCTCTGATCTTCGCCGTGATTCCACCAATTCCTACCAAATTCGCCAGAAAACTAATAGCCACCGGCAAGGCTTTGACTAAAGAATCTTCCACCGCAGCCACGGCCTTTTTCAAATTCCCCGCGGCGATCTCGGCAATCGAGCTGAAAACAGCGTTGACCAGGGACGCTATCTGTTTGGCCCGTTCGATGAAGAACTGAACCATATTGTAAATCGTCATAACCGCCTGGACGATGGCTCCTACGGGATTAAACATGCTGATCAGTTTTTCGACGGCCCGGACAATGATGGTATTTCGTAGCCACCCAATAAAGGCATCAAAAAAGAGAGCTTGCAGCTCTCCCAAAAATTCTTTCGCCATGTCCAACAAAGCAA
>DNPQ01000070.1:0-166 GCA_003501335.1 Bacillota bacterium | reverse complement strand
TCTTTCGCCATGTCCAACAAAGCAACGGGGCCTCTGGTAATTAAAGTACTGATCCACCCGACACTCTTTTCTATTTGGTCCATGACCTTCTCGGCCATCGGCCCCACTCTTTTCACCACCTGGGCCCGGATGGCCTGCCATGTGACGCCGAGGATCTGGGCCATCA
>DNPQ01000608.1 GCA_003501335.1 Bacillota bacterium | reverse complement strand
TGATTTAAAGCAACATTCGGGTTTTTTTCAATTTCCTTCATCTTATTACTTAAAGCGTAGCTTGTAATGTAAAATGCATTTTCCTTATAGTAAGCATTTACAACTCTGATGTTTGCTTTGTCACCATTGACAGTAGCAACAGGCATAGCGACATCGTGTCCATATAATTCTTTCATGGCAGTCACAGCTTCATCAAAATAATTCATATTTTTACCCCGCAAAATATAAATGTATTATGAAACATATCCGGAATATCGATGCGCAGATCGTTGAAATGGCATGCTTTTTTCATCCAAGATTACCTGCTATCCTATTAAACAAATTCTTCGGCTTCCATTGTAATGTATTTCCCAATATCATCCGTTTCATCCTTCTTGATTCCTTAAATCCATTATCTTTCAAGAATTGGATGGCTGCAGAATTATTGATGGGCACTGCGCCCTTGTTGACATTGGAATATCTCAGTTTCATCAATTCAATCCCGGCCTCGCTCGTATCCGCTATGATTAAGCCCTCTCCTAAGTCAGGGATATAAAAACCGGAAACTTGATGATTTCGTATGTATAGGTAGGAATTTTGAAGATACTGTTTTAGCAAATTTTCTCTTGCTTCACCCGACACCATTTTATCTAAGGAAATCATTTCTTCCCTATTCTGATGGGAAAAATGAACGATATGGGGCGAGCTACACGGTGCCAAAACTTTTTCTCTCTCAAAAAACAGATATTCTGTCTCTTCGACAAAACCCGCTTTCCGATATACCGGATATCCAAATTCGGTGGCAACGAGAGAGATCGTTTGAATGCCCTTATTTTCGAGCAAATTACATAAACTGTTGACTATAAAAGAGCCAATTCCTTGTTTTCGATAATCGGGGGCTACAATGATATGCCCCAACCATCCGGTTTGTTGAAAAGAAAGACCGCAACCAATTCCAACCAATCGGTTATCTACTTTAACTTTAACCGGATTGCACCATTCAGAGTTTTTCAAATAAAATCGGAAATGCGGAACAATGTCCAACCATCCGTCGGGTTGTAAATTGTGAATCCATGGTATATCTTCCTCAGTGATCTTTTCAATCATCATTTTTGAATAACCCTCTCCATCCATTTTTTAAAAGCACCTATATCAAAAATAAACTTCAAAGACAATAGATGCAAATGATGGATATCATTCATCCATTGTTGACTTTTTGATGGTCACAAAATAATGCCAATGGCTCTTGGTTTCGTCTATATCTTCGATTTGTCTCATTTTAATAATCTGAAAGTCCTTCAGCAAAGCTTTCAACTCATCAGCATCGGCATAATAATGGGGAATATCCATTTCATATCCTTCGGTTTTTAAAACCGTATTTTCATCGATTCTACCGGGGCTATTTTGGATGAAAGACGGATTGCTTTTGGAGTTAAAGGTTAAAAAGGCCTCCCCGTCTTTCGTCAGTACCCTCTTGATCTCGGAAAGAACCCGTTCTATACCGGATGAGTCTGTATGATAAATGGAATGATAGGCCAATATACAATCAAAAGAGCCATCATCATAGGGAAGAACAAGCATATCTCCCAGCTTAATATGGATATTTAATTTTTGCTGTCTGGTTTGTTCCTTTAATTTTTCAAGTCCGTTCACGGATAAATCAAAGGCGTCCACGGCAAATCCATTTTTTGCGAAAAATATCGAATGCCGGCCTAAGCCGCATCCTAAATCCAACAATCTTTTATAACCAAGTTTTGACCATCGTTCCAGATAATAATAAACATCTTCGGAAGGGATAGACCAAGCGTCGTCTTTCACGGTGTCCCAATTCCAAGCCCGTGATGGAATCATTTTATTTCCTCCAAGATTTTTACTTTCCTAAAATATTTTTCTTGATATTTCTCGCTATTTCCCGATATTTTATCTCAAACTCTGCATGATCGCCCAGAGCATGAGGTAGGCCCAGACTAATACCGAGGGAATCTTGGGTAAAGTAACTAAACGTATTATATCCGCTTTGCAAATCGTCGGCGTGGTTTAGTTCTTCTATTAATTGCTCATCATTCAAGTTCATCAAGGCATACCGATAAGCATCCGATTGCCAATCCAAATTCGAATTCCAGGGCCGGTATCTACTTTTTTTCAACTTTTCAATGAAAGCTTTATCGATGGTCACGACATCTTTCAATTGGAGTCTGGTTCCTTGGTGGAGGTTGATATTGGTTGTATAAAAGATCTGGGTCGGATGAGGAGTGCCTTTTTCATACCGATATCCCAGATACTCAATACTAAGGAGATTCGGCCCTTCCAACTGAATTTTGTAATCGAGTTCATAGTCACTGCCATTGCCTAATTTTTCATAATATTGAACTTCATCGCCAAAGACATCGTTTTGAATGATCCTGTTGATGATTTCTTGTTTGTGGACATCTTTCATTCGAATAACCTGAGGATAATAAATTTGGACGTTTCCTTTTTGATAATTGGCTTTTAGAATTTCATAGGTTTTTGGCCCATCTCCCTGAACGGTGGGGATCAAAAATAAAAAAAGCAACCATCCACAGGCAACCATCGTATTTTTATGAAACATCCCAATTTCCTTTCATCAAATATTCTATGCACTTGATTTATAAGCCGCAAGCAAGCCAAAAAATCGTTTTGCTTATATATGTAGTGTTTGTGTTGTACAACCCATGCAATGGTCTTGAGGACTTCAATCAATTCCCTTAAAAGTTTTTATCATTTCCATCTTATCGTCAATATCTTTAAAGACATGAAACCAATCGCAAATTTCAATGGAAAACTCTACAAATGCCGTATCGATAGCAGTAATAATATTATCATCCCGGATGACTCTTTTATTTGCAAAGGTTTGGCGGGGAAAAGGATCCTCGATGCCTAAACGCTTGATTACTTCTAAAGTCATTGTGGTAGTATAAAACCGGCCTTCTAAAACTCCCGCTCTAGCCAAATATTGCGGCCCCCGGCATATGGCTGCCAATAGTTTCTTAGACTGATTCAGCTTTTGAATGAGCTCCGTTAATTCAGGCCTCTGTTCACTATTTAAACCTCCCGGAATGATCAACCCTTCTACATCTTTCAATTCTAAAGCTTCCTTTACAGTGATAGATGGTTTATATCCTATCTTTGAACCTGCGCTGTAGACGATTTCTTTTTCATATCCTATGGTTACGATATCCTTTTTACCTTCAAAAGCCAATAAATAGCAAACAAGCGACATCTCAAAGTCAGCCATA
>DNPQ01000590.1 GCA_003501335.1 Bacillota bacterium | reverse complement strand
TGTTATGGTAGCTTGTGTTAGCTTATATGATAAAAGATAAATTTTACATTCCGTATAGCTAACATATAAATAGAAAATATTTTATTGAGGACTTTGTTTGTGTCATGTTCGTGTTATAATATAAAATAAATGATGGATATGATAGGAGAACTTTGATGAAAAATATAGATACGAAATACGGCAGCTTAAAAGGGCTTTCTGCCACGGAATTTTATCCGGACGGTACCCTCAAGGAATGTATTTTGTCTCAATCCAATAGGATAAAGACTCCTTATGGAGACTTGATTCCGCAATACCAAAATGACGGAGTCCGGCGCAAGTATGTGAAGTCCTTGTCATTTTACCAGGGCGGGCAGTTGAAAAGCATCTCCCTGCAAAAAGCGGCTCTGATTCAGACTTCGCGGGGAGTTTTTCCGGCCGAACTGGTGACATTTCATCCAAACGGTGAGGTGAAACGACTGTTTCCCCTAAACGGGAAAATCTCTGGTTTTTGGAGTGAAGGGGAGGAATACAAGCTGGCCCAGGAATTTGAATTCCATTTTCCTTTCGGCGATTTTAAACGGAAAATCATTGGAATTCAATTTTATGGGAACGGAGCCATCAAGAGTATGACTTTTTGGCCAAGAGATAGGGTGACAGTAAACTCGCCCATCGGGCTGATTGAGGTGAGAATTGGATTTTCACTGTATCCCGGAGGGCAACTGAAAACATTGGAGCCGGCCAAACCCACGGTGGCGCCGACGCCTATTGGGGAAATAGATGCTTTTAACATCAGTGCGGTTGGAATTCACGGCGATACCAATTCACTGGGCTTTACAGTTGAAGGAAAAGTGGAGAGTTTGGTTACTTCTACGGATCAGATAACCGTAATCGGCAACCATCAGCAGTTTGTTTATCAACCGGGCTTAAAACCAAGTTTGTTTGATGATGAAAAGATGGATACTGTACCGTTGGCGATCGAATTTGACGGAGAACGAGTCTGTTTCGGCGGGTTGGAGAGTGCCCAATATGATGTAAAAGACTATAACTTTGCCATCCGGCGGATTCCTTTATCCCAAAACGGCTGCAGTGGTTGTTCGGCATGCGTTACTGTGGGATGAAACCGGAAAACCGGTTCGTCCCTTTTAGATGCCATACCAAACCGGAACGATTGATTGGGTGTTTTTCTTTGTTTTTTTCTTTACATCTTACGCCCACATAACCTTACATATGGCAACATCTGCCCATCCTTTTGTAAGTTTCTACAGTGCGGGGTAGGAAATTTCATCTGCGGGAGATTAGGTTTTGGGAACGGGAGATGAAACCGGAACGGTCGAAGATTAGATTTAAGTAACGGGAGATGAGACCCAATCTACCGGAGATGAAATGGATTGTTGGATGAAGGCGGTCCTCAAAAGTAATGAGATTACATTATCCAGTGATTTCGAGTACTGCCGAGCAAATTGCGGCAGGTACGGAGGAAATGCATGCAATTATTCAAACGTAGGAAGCGCCTTTGAGATTGATTATGGAAAATACGGAGGTATTAATAGGCACAATTGCTACACTGAAAAAAAATGAAGCGAAGATTATTTCAATAACCGGATTTGCGGATTCTTGGATTGCGCAACACAGTGATGTACATTTATTAGCTTATAGTAACAAAGAAGGGGGACTCTCTAGGTAACCCGTCCCGGACTTCCATGTTGGATACTTTACACGTTTTGATGGGTCTGAGTACATAAGTGATTTATGATTCGGTGTAGAGTTTCTTGTTAAGAATTTACCAAAAACAATAACTGATTAAATCCTGCAGTTTGTATCTCTATATCAATAAAGACTCTTTCGGGGGTCTTTATTGATTTTTTAACTGTTAATCCATTGATGCTAAGAAGGAATCCTCAATTGCAATAGTGAATATAAAAACTGAATTCACGCAGTCATCACCAAAGAAGGACTCAATTCGATGCCTATGAAAACATTTTCCTTGCTTATTAAGCCAGCCTCGGCGGATTGCAACCTGCATTGCGCTTATTGTTTTTACCTAAGCCGCCAATCTTTATATCCGGAAACCAGCAAGCATCAGATGTCAGATGGAGTGCTGGAACAAATGATCTCAAGTTTTATGGCCACCAACCAACCTCAATATGCTTTCGGGTGGCAGGGTGGAGAGCCGTCCCTGATGGGGGTGGAGTTTTTCCGCCGGGTCACTGCGTTGCAACAAAAATACGGGCATAAGGGCGCTGTGGTAGCTAACGGATTACAAACCAACGCTACTCTAATCAACGATGAATTCGCCGAACATCTGGGTCAGTATAATTTTCTGGTCGGAGTCAGCCTGGACGGTCCAGAGCCCTTGCATGACCATTTCCGGAAAACCATAGGCGGGCAAGGCACCCATGCGAGCGTTTTGAAAGGCATTGATTGTTTGAAAAGGCACCGGGTTGAATTTAACGCCTTGACAGTGGTTAATTCATTTAACGTTCTTCATCCGCTGGAGCTCTATCATTATTTATGTGACATGGGGATCTATTATCATCAATATATCCCATGCGTAGAATTTGCATCTGACGGCCAGCCATTGCCTTTTACCATTGAAGCGGGACAATGGGGTCATTTTTTATGTGAAATTTTTGATGAATGGTACCTCAAGGATAACCGGAGAGTATCCATCCGTTTGTTTGATGCCATTCTGAATTTTATGGTAAATGGGACTTATCATCTCTGTCATATGGGGGGTTATTGCAA
Organism: Bacillota bacterium; assembly: GCA_003501335.1. Classification (GTDB taxonomy): domain Bacteria; phylum Bacillota; class UBA4882; order UBA8346; family UBA8346; genus UBA8346. The sequence continues at coordinate 755 of DNPQ01000590.1, read as the reverse complement.
CCAGTATTTTGTGGTAGAGCATAACGGAGATGTTTATCCTTGTGATTTTTTTGTGAATACTCAACAGAAACTGGGCAATATCAACGATATCTCATGGGAACAATTACTTGCTTTAGCGCAGTATCAACAATTTGGAGCTCAGAAGGCTGACTGGAATCCCCGCTGTTCAACTTGCCCATATTTACGCTTTTGTTCAGGGGATTGTTTAAAACACCGCTTTTATGGCGGGCAGAACCCTGGGCAAATCAGTTGGTTATGTGATGGTTGGCGGCAATTTTATGAGTATACTTTGCCTAGATTTGAGCAATTAGCTTTAGAAATTGTGCATGAAAGGGCCGGTTCGAATAAGCTTCCTGATTTGAAGCTGGGTAGGAATGAGCCTTGTTTCTGTGGGAGCGGCCGTAAATATAAAAAATGCCATGGTTGGGGAAAGTAATTCATTCTTATTCAGTCCATAAACAAGGTTATATTCTAAAATGAATTATTTTATTTTAATAACGATTATTTTTGGGGGTCTCATAAGGACTCCTTTATTTTTTATTATTGAGATGTTCTGCATGGGTTATCATGCACATGATAGATAATGGCGGGATTTTTTTAATTTTAACTATATGGCTTGTTGCTTCCGGAAATTCGGGTTTTTCTCTATCGAAAGGATTATTTTAAAGAAGCAGGTATTGATTCCAACAAACCTCCCCGAAATTGGCAGGAACTTCAGAAATATGCTATTAAATTAACAAAACGGAATGGAAATC
>DNPQ01000592.1:5011-6458 GCA_003501335.1 Bacillota bacterium | reverse complement strand
GGCAGAATTATTATGGCTTCATCATGAAAAAGACGGTTATCGGATTGAGAAAATCGGCGGTTCAAGCTTTTTATTAAAGTCGGAATCAATAAGAATGATTTGGCCCGCCAGGTTTTTAATTGTATAAGTCAATCCTTGATAAAGGTTACCTTGAAAGTGGTGAAGGAATATAAAATATCACAGGTATTGATGGTAGGAGGAGTAGCTTCAAATCAAATTATTCGGGCAACTCTGAAAAGTGGAGGCTTTAGATTGGGTATCGAGTTTTTGTTTGCTAGAGGTGCACTTTCCAGTGATAATGTTCTAGGTGTCGGTTTAATCGGCTATGATTGGTGGCGGAATTTCGCACCTGAATCAATAAAGTTCTGATTGAACCCGAAATAATTTTAAAGCGAGGTCTTTCGATGACCCAAAGATTGATGTTATTAGATGGTTTTAGTCTGGCAAACCGGGCATTCTTTGCTTTACCACCTTTAGCCACCACGGCAGGCCAGCCCACCAATGCGGTCTATGGTATGACTATGATGCTTCATAAACTTTTGGAAGAATCTAAACCTGATTATATTATAATGGCTTTCGACGTAATGGCTCCTACTTTTCGTCACCAGGAATATAAAGATTATAAAGGTCAACGCTTAAAGATGGAAGATACCCTGCGGGTACAGTTTCCAATTATCCGTGAATTGTTGGCGATCTTCAAAATTCCTATTATTGAACAGGCAGGATATGAGGCAGACGACATCATCGGCACAATGGCAAAAAAGGCAGCCCGCCAAGGCCTTTCGGTGGAAATTATCACAGGTGATCGGGATGCATTTCAATTGGTCGACTCTCAAATTACCGTTCTTTATACCCGAAAGGGGATTACTGAGGTTGATCGGGTCGATGAAAAATACATTTTCGACAAATACCAATTAAAGCCGCCGCAACTAATTGAATTAAAGTCGTTAATGGGAGATTCCTCCGATAATATACCCGGAGTCCCCGGCTTTGGTGAAAAAACGGCTCTTAAATATTTACATCAATATGGGACACTTAACGAAATTTATCAACATTTACAGGAAATTTCCAAAGAGAGAGATCGTGGGCTTCTGAGTGAAAATCGGGAACAAGCTTATTTAAGCCGACATTTGGCAGAAATTGTGACTGATGTTCAATTGGATGTTGACCCGACAGAATGTTGCCATCATCAAAATTATTCTAAGCAAGAACTGATTGAGTTTTGCAATAAATTTGAATTTCATTCACTGGCTCGCAAACTTTCGGACGGGACAGAGGTTTCCAAAGTTAAGCAATTGCCGGAAATAATCTCTGAGTGTCAGGTTATCCAAGAAGATGAACTAAAGAGAATTGTGTCTGTTCTGAAACAGGAAAAAAATTGTTATATTCAATTTTTTACTTCGGTAGCCAATTGGATTCATGTTGATTTCGTTGGGGTTGGACTCGG
>DNPQ01000592.1:0-4679 GCA_003501335.1 Bacillota bacterium | reverse complement strand
TAAGAGAATTGCTGAACGACTCATTGATTGCCAAAAGCGGACATGATCTTAAAAGGCAACTTCAAATTGCGAACAGCCAAGGGATAAGTATTAACGGGGATTTGGAAGATTTACTAATTGCCGGTTATTTGGTGAATGCGGGATTGGGTGATTTAGAATTAGAAGATCTCAGTATTAGCTATATTCAAAAAATCATTCCCTCTTGGCGAAATGAGCGGGGTAAAACATTTTCGGTTTTTAATTTACCACCGGGTTTACCTGATGATATCATAGCCAAAATCTGCGGGGCTCGTTTGGAAGCAGTACGTCAATTAAAACCCAAACTATGGGAGTTGATGGAAAAGACTGGTTTGAATAAGCTTTATCATGATGTTGAAAAGCCTTTAATCCGGGTTCTTTATAAAATGGAGCGGCAAGGGATCAAGGTTGAGCCTGAGACTCTCCGGGAGTTTGGCCGGAGTTTGAAGAACCGGCAATCCCAGTTGGAATCGGATATTTATTCTCTGGTTCAGGAAGAGTTTAATATCAGTTCCCCCAAGCAATTGGGCGTGATCTTGTTTGAAAAACTGGGCCTGAAAGCACCCAAAAAAACCAAGACCGGTTATTCTACCGATGCTGAAGTTTTGGAAAGTCTTTATGATGCTCATCCGGTGATACCGAAAATATTGGAATACCGCCAGAATGTGAAATTACAAAGTACCTATATCGATTCATTAATTGTACTGATACATCCTCGGAGTGGCCGGGTTCATCCAACTTTTAATCAGGCTGTTACCACAACTGGACGACTCAGTTGTACTGATCCAAATTTACAAAACATTCCGGTGCGTTCCGAAGAAGGACGTCTCATTCGCTGTGCTTTTGTACCACCTGATAGCGAACAGCGTTTATTCTCGGTGGATTATTCTCAGATTGAATTGCGGGTTATGGCTCATTTCTCTCAGGATCAAGCCTTTAAAGAGGCCTTTTTAAGGGGTGAAGATATCCATAAATTCACTGCCGCAGCTGTATTCGGTGTACCTGTATCTGAAGTTTCTCATGAAATGAGGGATCGGGCCAAAGCTGTTAATTTTGGAATCATCTATGGAATCAGCGGTTTTGGTCTTGCCCGTAATATTGGTGTGAGCCGTAAAGAAGCGGATGCTTTTATAGAAGCCTATTTTTCAAAATACCCCGGTGTCAAACAATATGGCGAGGAATTAATCGCAAGGGCCAAACAGACTGGGGAAGCTCGGACTTTGTTGGGTCGAATCCGCAAATTGCCGGAGCTTTCGTCCCGTAATTTTACCCTGCGTTCTTTCGCTGAGCGAATGGCCCGGAATACGCCAATTCAAGGAACTGCTGCTGATATTATAAAAAAGGCAATGGTTTCGATAGATAACCGGCTTTGTAATAATCCTGAGTTAGGGAAGTTGCTGCTTCAGGTTCATGATGAGTTGATTTTTGAGGTTCGTGGATCGGAATGGCCTATCCTCGCCAAAATAGTAAAACAAGAGATGGAAAGTGCAGTTACTTTAGATGTTCCTTTAGTTGTCGATTTTAAACTGGGGACCAACTGGGGCGAGATGACTCCAGTTCAATTGGAGGGATAACCATGCCGGAACTACCTGAGGTTGAGACGATTCGGCGTACCCTTTTGCCCAAATTAATCGGTCGGACCATTATCAATGGAACGGTTCTTTTGCCAAAATTAATTCAAAATATACCAGTCGAAGAATTTCTTGCCCAAATTTGCGGCCAAAAAATTATTACCCTTGACCGGCGGGGCAAATATCTGTTATTCTATCTAGACAATACATTAAGCCCGAATTTTAGATCGAGCAGCCAACCCGATGACTATCATGAAGGCAATTTGGTTTTAGCCATTCATTTGCGAATGACAGGACAGTTGAAGGTGGAATCTTCAGAGATTCTTTTGGAAAAAGCCACTTATATGCAGCTTACATTAGATAACGGGAATGAATTGCGTTATCGGGACCAAAGAAAATTTGGTCGGATAATGTTATTTGAAACCAGTGCTCTCCCCAAATCCTTGGAAAGATTGGGACCGGAACCATTATCTGATGAATTCACCATTCAGGATTTAAAGATACAGCTTGGTAAGCGGAAGATTGCCATTAAGAAAGCCTTGCTCGATCAAGAAGTTATTGCAGGTATTGGTAATATATATGCTGATGAATCACTATTCTTGGCAGGTGTTCATCCGGCCCGCCTAGTCTCTTCCTTAAGCGAAAAGGAAATTGCCCAGCTTTATCGGGCAATTCGCTCGGTATTGTCGCAAGCCATTCAAAACCGCGGCACAACAAAACGTGATTATCGCGATGGAGATGGCAAATTAGGTTCGAATCAGGATAATTTGAAGGTTTATGATCGGAACGGGTTAGCTTGTTACCAGTGTGGCAATATGATTGTAAAGATGAAATTGGGTGGGAGAGGTACTCATTTTTGTCCAATTTGTCAGAAATAATGAATTTTTTGGCAGAATGAAGCTAAAGTTGGGAGTGACCTGGGATTTTAATCATTGGGCTTACGGGAGGCATAGCTTGTGGAAAGTCCAGTGTAGCCAAAATATTGGCACAATATGGATTTTCAATCATTCATTCTGATGAAATTGCCCGTCAGGCTTTGGAGCCCAGTGGTGCGGCATATTCGGATGTTGTCCGGAAATTTGGGAAGGACATTCTAAAGGATGACGGTAAAATCGATCGAACTCAATTGGGAGCTGTAGTATTTGCAGATGAAGAGGCCCGGAAAGAATTAGAGGGTATTGTTCATCCGGTTGTTTTCGAAACGTTGAAGCAATTCATTCATCAAGGGCATGTAAAGGGTTTACCTCATGTAGTAATTGAAATTCCATTATTGTTTGAAGTAGGATGGGAAAAATTATTTAATAGAATCTGGGTTGTGAGTTCTTTTCCGGAAATACAGTTAGGGCGAGTACAAAGCCGAGATCATTTAACTAAAGAAAAGGCTATGCAACGTATAGCGGCTCAATTGCCGTTATCCTATAAAGAGTCAAAAGCTGATGCAGTTATTTATAATAACCAAGATTTATCCAATTTAGAAGCCCAGGTTGAATTATTGATTAAAACTTTGGAGTGAAATTTTTGGCCAAAACAAGAGGAATTCGAATTCGGGGTTTGCTGTTGTTACTTGTGGTATTGGTATTATTATGGCATAAACCGATTTTAAAAATTTATTTCGTACTTGATTATCCGGATAAAATTATAGCTTGTAGCAGGGAAAATGGAGTCAGTTCGGCCACAATTAGTGCAATTGTTTTTACAGAAAGCCGTTTTAACCCTTTAGCTTGTTCCCATAAAGGAGCTTTGGGTTTAATGCAAATAATGCCTAGTACGGGTGAGTGGGTTGCCCGTCAAATTGGGTGGACTCATTTTTCCAAACAAGATTTGTTAAATCCTTCAAAAAATTTAGAGGTTGGCGTTTGGTATTTAGCCTATTTAAAACGTAATTTCAAACATAATGAATATTTGGCCTTAGCGTCTTATAATGCCGGATCCCGTTACGTTACCGAGTGGTTACAGAAAGGAACCTGGGATGGAAATAAGATGAAAATTGAACAGATTCCTTTTCCGGAAACTAAAAAATATTTAATTCGAATCTTGTTTTTACGTAGAATGTATCACTATTTATACCCTGATTTGTTAACAATTTAAGATTTTAGATTTTATTTCTGGAGGTTGTATGTGCACATTAGCTGTGGTATCTTTAGGTTGTGCGAAGAATCTAGTTGATACCGAAATTATGTTGGGGCAGTTATCCAAGGCGGGTTGGAAACTCATTGACGATTTCTCACAAGCTGAGTTAATTTTAATAAATACTTGTGGATTTATTGAAACTGCTAAAGAAGAATCCATTCAACAAATTTTGGAATTGGCAGGTTATAAAAAACCCGGGCGAGGAGTATGCAAACACCTGGTTGTGGCGGGTTGCTTAGTACAGCGATATTTACAGGAATTGAAAACTGAAATTCCGGAAGTGGATCTTTGGTTAGGACTTGCCGAAATCGGACAAATCCTGGAGCGTTTAAGTCAAAAACCGGGAAATGTACTTCAACCAACCAAAGAAGTTGTTTCATTTTTAAATAATGAAAACTTGCCGCGTTTTCAAGCAACCTTGCATCATACATCTTATGTTAAGATTGCTGAGGGCTGCAATCATAGTTGTTCTTATTGCGCAATTCCACTCATCAAAGGAAAATTTCATAGTCGCGAACTGAATTCCATAGTAAAGGAAATTCAGATGATGGTGGAAAACGGTGTATTGGAGATCAATCTGATCGCTCAAGATATTACCAGATTTGGTTTTGATTTAGATCCGAAGATTAATTTACCAGTATTATTGAAACAAATTCTAGTTCAAGCGAAACCGGCTTGGGTGAGACTGTTATATGCTTATCCGACTGGGGTCGATAGGGCGCTCTTGGAGTTAATGGCTAACGAACCTAATATTTGCAGATATCTTGATCTCCCGCTTCAACATATTAATTCTCGAATTTTAAAAAAAATGGACCGACCTGAGACGCCTGCATTAATCAAAGAGAAAATTGCTATGATTCGCGACTTAGTCCCGGGGATTACTTTGCGGACAACCTTTATCGTGGGCTTTCCATCCGAAACCGAAGCGGAATTTAATGAGTTGTTAGAATTTGTCGCGGA
>DNPQ01000318.1:2759-4762 GCA_003501335.1 Bacillota bacterium | reverse complement strand
AAACGGCCGGCACAATCAGTAAAACGGTTCCCTTTAAACCCCAGATTAACAGAAAAGTGGTGGTGAGAATCGGGCCTACGGCAAATCCCAGATTACCGCCAACCGAAAATATGCTGATTCCGGCCCCTTTTTTTTCACCGGAGACTTGATTGGCTAGGCGCGCTCCCTGGGGATGAAAGGCCGCAATGCCAATGGCGCTGACAGCAACGGCGGAGAAAAGTGCCCAGTAGTTTGTAAAAAAACCGGTAGCGGCAAGTCCCAATCCGGCTATTAAAACGCCAAAATACATCAGCCATGGTTTGGAAAGGCGATCCGCATAGTGCCCAAATAGGGGTTGAACCATCGACTGCACAAAATTTTCAGCGAACACCAGCCCGGCCGCAGCGGCATAGCTTAAATTCTTTTCGACAATCAGAAAAGGCAAAATGGCCGGCAAAGCCCCTTGGTTTATGTCGGTAAACATATGCCCAGCCATTAATAACCAGAGGTAACGACGCTTCATTGAAAACCCACTCCATTTCCAAGATGTCCATGATGGTAGTAAAAGAATATTGAAACTAATTATATCAGCCCAGGAATGTTTTATCAAATGAGATGTTCCTGTCGCTGATTTTTGGGGAGCTTTTATTATCGATGGTGTCAAAGGGATGAAAGTTTTTTTGGAACCTGATTGAAATTTGGGGGGATGACCGGGTAATTCCGTTGAAAACAACCAACAATATATCCTGTGGTATTTATTATTGGAAAGGGACTTAGAAGATGGAATTTAGCTTCATCGATGAACATCCCCTGTCAGTCAAGCTAATCTTTAATCCTGTCGCCGGAGTGGCGGATGAGTCGCCTGCCCAGCTCATGAAGGTTATTAACGAGCTGCAGTTTTGGAAGTTGATACCTGAAACTTACATGGTTGAACAGGATAGGGACTTGTTGCCCGTTGTTCAAGATGCTCTTGAACGGGGTATCCAAATGTTCATAGTCTGCGGCGGTGACGGCACCATTGAGAGTGTGGCTGGAACACTGGTAAACACGTCTGCTACCCTGGGGATCGTCCCCACCGGCACCCGGAATAACATCGCTCTTAGCTTAGGCATTCCCGAGGATATTTCTGCCGCTGTTGCCCTACTGCATACGGGCCGGCGCATCCAAGTAGACGTGGGCTTTGCCTCTTGTTGTGAGCATTCACGGCTTTTTTTGGAAACCTGTTCGATTGGGCTGCTTTCGGCTCTTTTTCCGGCGGCAGATGATATTCAGCACGGTAACTTAGCCCGCATCGGCGATTTCTTGGCAACGCTGATCACTTCTCCATCAGCCGAAATGCGCCTGGTCATGGATAAGCAGCAGCCAATCGTCACCCATGCTCATGCGGTATTGATCGCCAACTTGCCCTACGTGGGCCCGCATTATCAAATCGCCCCCGGAAGTCCATTTGATGACGGTCTGCTGGACGTATTGATCTTTTCCGACCTGTCAAAGCTGGACCTGCTAAGTAATGTCGTTCAGATAGCTGCCGGCGGGCCTGAAGATCCCCGTATCCGGCGCTATCATGCCCAGAAGGTCGATATCGACACCGAGCCGTTGATGCCGGTCTTTGCCGACGGGTTTTCATTAGGAGAAGGACCGTTATCCATTAGCATACAACAATGCGCCTTAGCGGTGATATCCGGTTTACCGGTTCATGCCACTGAAAGTGATAACAGCGACGTTACCGCTCCACCGGCTAGCCCGGATGGAATGATTGAGGTATAGCCGAATGGGTATAAAGCGAAGAGTTCTTTCATGGAAAGATTCAGACTGCATAGAAGAACCGGATTTGAATGGTTCTCACCATCAACATCTTGCCTGGTCAATCCTAATCGTCTTCGGCCTGATTTTTTTCCTGGTATTTCTACCTACTTATATCCGCGGCGCTCTATTCAGGGGACTGTATGAACATCGCTATCTTACCAGTATGCTTATTTGTTTTGGCTTACTGGCACTTTCATTATTATGGTCCACCGGGCAGT
>DNPQ01000318.1:0-2441 GCA_003501335.1 Bacillota bacterium | reverse complement strand
TGGCTGGATCGGATGATGTTAGGATTCACCCAGCTTGGCAATGGTATTTTTGCTTTACTGGTCGCGGTGATCCTGTTTGCGGCGAATATTCATCGCCTGGCTTATGAGCTTATTTTGGGTACTTTGACATTATGGTTGCTGGTAGAACTGATTAAAGCCATTGTTCGCCGTTCGCGGCCATTTAGCAAGGTAGCCGGGGCGCGTATTGTCGGTCCGTTTGAACATCGATGCTCGTTCCCCAGCGGCCATACCAGTCAGGTCTTTTTTATGGCGACATTGCTGTATCAGTATTTCCGTCCGCCCTTTGGAATTGCCTGCCTCTTGTTTGCCTTGGCGGTGTTGGTGGCCGTCACCCGTATGTATGTGGGCGCCCATTATCCCCGTGACGTCCTTGCCGGGTTTATCCTTGGAAGCGTATGGAGTATCCTTGGGGTTATTGTGGATACGCATTTTTTGATAGCCGTTCGTTAGTTTGCGGGTACAGGAGTTAAGGCCGCCATGCTTTATATCCTTACTCCGTAAATAACGATTTCTTCCGTATTGATAATCTGCTCAATTTTAGCAACCGTCTCTCTAGCATCAAATGCCGGAATATTTAAAAATAGTTGAAATATCCTTACGTATGTTTTGCAGTGTGGAACGGATGTTTCTAAAATGGGACAGTGGGCTTTCTTTCGAGGATAATCTGGTATCCAATGCTTATATGGAACAGTCCGTACAGGTTACTTCAAAATTGTTGCAGGAACATTATTATCCTTTTGGGGTCATGGGAAAAGGGGATTATACCAAGACACTCAGGAAAGTTTTTGCCGATCAATTTGGTTATAGGGTGATTTGACGGAAGAAAAACACTGATACTTTTTCGATCAATCCATTTATCGTCGGAATCCGTATGACAGCCGTGGCAATCGCCGGAATCATTCCGCCGGGCGTAGAAATGATGTTGCAGATAAACAAAACAATATTGTTAATGGGAGAAATGACTTTGCAAATGAACAAAACAATATTGCCGATGAGAGAAATGATTTTGTGGGTGAGAAAAACAATATTGTCAATGGGAGAAATCATTTTGTAAATGCGCAAAATCATTTCGGCTATGAAAAAAGGTCTTTTACGGTTTTTTTAAAAAAGCGTGGAAAAGAAGAATAATCGTAAAAAAGTTGCCGGTAAGCTGCTGCAGTTTGATCGGGATGGAGGGTTATTGATATTATCAAAGCGTCTATATCCAATTGGGAGAGTAAGTCGTTAGGGAGATTTTTCAGGGATAGGCGCGGTTTGCAAAAATTAGGGCGCGATGGAAGGATTTTTTATATTGTCCTTTTTCTTATCTTTTTTTTTGGCCCTCATAGCCCTCGTTCCCCTCGTTCAATTTTAAAGCTCCTGCTAAAAGCGTGTTGCGAGGGGCAGGAGGGGAACGAGGGCATAAAAAAATAAAAAAAGCATGTTCTGTTGATAGCATGTTGGGTATTGATCCAAAAACAATGGCCTTTCTCACCGGGAGAAATAACGGCCTTGAAAATAGATTTCCCCGCGGCGGGCATCCGGTTGTCGCCTATGATATTGCGAAACATTTCGATACTGCCCGGTTCTTCGGGGAAAGGATTGGCGCAAGTCTGAAAATAAAAATACCATTTGGGTATTATAGGATAATAATTGGAATAACACATGAATTCTTCATTTGGTAATTCCTTTCCATTGCCCTTTTGCGAAACGGTAAGCGCATCATAGTCCAAAACTGTTTTTTCCGGCTGTCAGTCTGTGCTCATTTACAATTTGGGGACGACGAAGCAGCGCTGCAATCCGTAACGTCATTTTATCCTCGTCGATCGGCTTAGCTCTATAGTCATCGGTTCCCACCGGAAAGCTTTTCTTTTTTTTTAACTGATTTTAAACAAAAACGTGAAAATATACAACCTTTTTAATTGGTCTGGTCATTTTTTCGGCTTGAGTTTATAATCAGTTAATATGAATCCTATAAATATTACATGGTAATTTAGGGAAAAGAAGTCCAAATCAAATGCGGAGGTCGGTTTGGATATCTAATGTAATCGTTCGGACGGTTTTGTGTTCCAAAGCGATAACCTTAGTAATGAATCAATTGAGCAGTTATCTAAAAATAGGGGAGCGAACATTATGTCTAAAATAATCGGTATTGATTTAGGCACTACCAATTCTTGTGTCGCTGTTATGGAAGGCGGTGAGGCTGTCATCATTCCAAATGCCGAGGGCGGTCGCACGACTTCATCAGTGGTTGGGTTTTCTAAAACAGGCGAACGGATGATAGGCGAGGTTGCCAAGCGTCAGGCAGTTACCAATCACGAGCGTACTATCAGTTCCATCAAGCGTGAAATGGGCAGCGACTACCGGGTTCATATTGACGGTAAGAAATATACGCCCCAAGAAATTTCGGCCATGATTTTACAAAAGCTGAAAACCGATGC
>DNPQ01000326.1:2018-4501 GCA_003501335.1 Bacillota bacterium | reverse complement strand
CATTATTGGCAGCTCTATTTATATGCAATCTTCGGTATTATCGCCGGTAGCGTTCTTGCCTATGCCGGTGATGTTTACCTTTATGGAGAACCGGCAGGTAAAGTATGGTTGCAAATTTGCCTGGCCGGAGTTTCCAATTTCGTCGTGCTGGCGGTGGTGGGGATTCCGGTGGTGATTGCCCTGGCGAAACTGCGAAGCAAAAATAACAACTTGGAAGTTGACGGTTGAAAGGAGCACTTTGCAGTGCCACTGATTTCATTTCGGGATTTTTCTTTTCGGTATGATAATTTAAAAGAACCCACTCTCAAGGATATTGACTTGAATATTGAAGCCGGTGAAAAAGTATTGATAGCCGGTCCCAGCGGGAGTGGAAAATCAACATTAGCCCATTGCATCAATGGGCTAATTCCTTTTACCTACAAAGGAAAGATAAACGGGACGCTGGAGATGCGGGGTTTTAAACCCTATGAAAAAAGCATCTACGAAATCAGCCAATATGTAGGAACCATCCTTCAGGATCAAGACGGACAGTTTATTGGTCTAAGTGTCGGTGAAGATGTAGCGTTTGCCGATGAAAACAAAAATATTCCCCAGGAGGAGATGTTTCAGGGCGTCGAACAGGCCCTCCGGGAAGTGGGGATGTCCGATTTTATTGGGGAAACCCCTTATAATTTAAGTGGCGGGCAAAAACAAAAAATCGCCATTGCCGGTATCCTGACCCATGATACTGAAATCCTGCTTTTCGACGAACCTTTGGCCAATTTGGATCCGGCCAGCGGTAAACGGGCGATGGCCACTATCAGCCATATTCACCGGCAGACGAAAAAAACAGTCATCGTGGTTGAACACCGGATTGAGGATGTTCTGGAATATGGGTTTGACCGGATTGTGATCATGCACGAAGGCCGGATTGTTGCGGACGGGCACCCCGATGAAATTTTAGCCTCCAACCTGTTATCGGAATATGGTCTACGGGAACCGCTTTATATTGAAGTTTTGAAAAATCTGCGGTTGAAACTGGCGAAGGAAGACCGCCTTTCCGAGATAGGCAATACCGTCAAGTTTCGCGATCAGATTATCAATTCTTTCCCCCAAGGGCAGATCCGGCAGGAGCCGCCTGTTAAACGAGAGCTGTTAACGGTGGAAGCATTACATTACCGTTATTTTGAAGATGGACCCGATATCATTCGGGATATTTCTTTTACCATCCGGCAAGGTGAAATGCTGGCGGTCTTAGGCAACAATGGCGCCGGTAAATCCACGCTCTTAAAAGTGTTATCCGGAATTGTCAGACAGCAAAAGGGCATCATCCGTTATGGGGATGAGGCGATTGATGATTGGTCGGCCCGCAAACGCGGTAATATTATCGGATGTGTAATGCAAAATCCCAATCAAATGATTACCAAACCGATGATTTTTGATGAGGTCGCTTTTGGGCTCCGCAACAACGGTTATCCGGAGAAACAGATCCAAAATAAGGTTGAAGAGACTTTACGTATTTGCGGCCTTTATCCCTACCGGAAATGGCCGGTGGACTCCCTTAGTTACGGGCAGAAGAAGCGGGTGACCATCGCCTCGATTTTAGTCATGGACCCCAAAATTATTATTTTAGACGAACCCACCGCCGGCCAGGATTACCGGACCTACCGGGAGTTCATGGGCTTTTTGGAACAAATCAAACACGGCGGTACCAGTGTGGTATTAATCACTCATGATATGCATTTGGCGTTGGAATATGCCGACCGGGCCTTGGTGCTCTCCGCCGGGCAAATCATCGCAACGGATACTGTTTTTAACATTTTATCCGACCCTGTAATTATTAATCAGGCGAATTTGAAAGAGACTTCTATTTCCAAAATGGCAACCCTATTTGGAATTGAAGATGTCAGCGGGTTTATCTCTTTCTTTGTCCAGCGGCTAAAAAGGGGTGAGGGGCGATGACGCGTTCAGGAGCGCTTTATATTGAAAGAGATTCCATCTTTCATAAGCTGGACGGCAGTGTTAAGCTGCTGATGCTGATTGCTTGGACGATTTTTATTTTTTTATTTATGGATGCCCGGATTTTCATGGCCATGATTATCCTGGGATTTTTCATGTTGTATCTTGCAAAACTACCTTTTAAGACCCTGCGGCCCTTAATATTGTTTGTCGTTGTTTTCACCATTTTAAACTCGCTGGTTTTGATTTTGGTCACTCCGGATTATGGTTCACTTTTGGCGCATCGTTATACTGTCGTGCTCAACTTGGGTTTGATCCGGCTGACTTCCGAAACCTTATTTTTTGCCTTGACATTGTCTTTGAAATATCTGGCGATCCTGCCGATCACAATGCTGTTTATCTTTACGACTCATCCCAGCAGCTTTGCCGGCAGTCTCAACCGTTTGGGCGTGCCCTATAAAGTGGCTTATGCTATCAATATTGCATTGCGTTATATCCCCGATGTCAATGAAGAAGTGAAGGCCATTATCAATGCCCAGGAAGCC
>DNPQ01000326.1:0-1694 GCA_003501335.1 Bacillota bacterium | reverse complement strand
GCCAGTGTTTTGCTGCCTTTATTGATCTTATCCCTGCACCGGGTGGAAGTGGTTTCCAATGCGATGGATTTAAGAGGATTCGGCCGATATCCAACCAGAACCTGGTATTGCCGGAAACCGCTGACGGCTGTGGATTTCATTTTCGCTTCATTGGCTCTATTTTTGGTGATTGCGGGCATTTATCTGAGAACCAGAATGAAGGTGAGTTTTTGGTATGCCTTGTAAAAGCCTCTGTCGGTTGCCCATGATTGCAGGGGATCTTTGATTGAATTCAAGTTCTGACTATTTGTGGTAAATATACTTGTACGTACAACCGGGGCGCGGTATAATGAAAATAGATTGATAAAATTGCAAAAATATTTATGGAGGGGGTTTTATATTGATTAACATTCCACAAGTGAAATTGGGTATCGTAGCGGTCAGCCGGGATTGTTTTCCAGTCGAACTGAGTCAAAAAAGAAGATCTGCCGTTGTGAAGGCCTGCGGTGACCATAAAGTCGCTATCACTGAAATCAAAGCGACCGTTGAAAATGAAAAAGATGTTTTAAAAGCTTTAGAAGAAATCAAAAAAGCCGGTGTCAACGCTTTAGTAGTTTACCTTGGTAACTTCGGGCCGGAAGGGCCGGAGACCTTGCTCGCCAAAAAATTTGGCGGCCCGTCTATGTTTGTGGCGGCGGCTGAAGAGACCGGAAATAATTTATTTGACGGCCGGGGCGATGCCTATTGCGGGATGTTGAACGCCTCCTATAATTTGGCTTTGCGGAATCTAAAGCCTTATATACCGGAGTACCCGATCGGAACAGCGGCAGAAGTCGCCGAGAAGATTAGCGATTTTGAAGATATTGCCCGGGTGATCCTGGCCCTTGGCAAGCTGAAAATTTTCAGCTTCGGGCCCAGACCTCAGGATTTCTTGGCCTGCAACGCGCCGATCAAGCCTTTGTACGACTTGGGTGTTGAAATCATGGAAAACTCCGAGCTGGATCTGTTTGCCTTCTTTAATGAACATGAAAAGGACAAACGGATTCCGGGAGTTATTAAAGAAATGGAAACCGAGCTGGCTGAAGGAAACGGTTATCCGGGAATCCTGCCCAGGCTGGCTCAATATGAACTGACTTTGCTGGACTGGATGGAAAACAATATGGGCGCTTCGGAGTATGCCATCTTTGCCAATAAATGCTGGCCGGCTTTCCAAACCCAATTTAAAATTGTTCCCTGTTATGTCAATTCGCGACTGACAGCCAGAGGGATTCCGGTTGCCTGTGAAACCGATATTTACGGCGCTTTAACCGAATATATCATTACCTGTGCCACCAATATGCCGGCTACTTTACTGGACATCAACAACTCGGTGCCGCGTGATATGTTCGACAGCAATAAGTCTCAATTTGCCGGTTACCAGCTTGACGATTTATTCATGGGATTCCACTGCGGCAATACGGCCAAATGTATGTTAAAGAATGCGGCTATGAAATATCAATTGATTATGCACCGTGGTTTGGAGCCGGATAAGGAACCGGACATCACCCGCGGAACCTTGGAAGGAGCCATCCGGCCGGGCGATGTGACCTTATTCCGTCTGCAAAGCACCGCCGATACCAAACTTCGCAGTTATGTGGCGGAAGGCGAAATTATTGATGTCGATCCGAAGTCTTTCGGCGGTATCGGGATCTTCGCCGTTAAAGAGATGGCCCGGT
>DNPQ01000040.1 GCA_003501335.1 Bacillota bacterium | reverse complement strand
CAGGCGCATCGGGAGCAACCGGAGCTAGTGGAGCTACTGGGGCAACAGGACCGGTAGGAGCCACAGGACCTATTGGGGCAAGCGGGGCTACTGGGCCAACTGGAGCCACCGGACCGGTAGGAGCAACTGGAACCACTGGTTTTACCGGAGCCACCGGACCGGGATTCCCGGCAATTTTCGCCTATATCTATAATACAGTGGAAATAGACAACATTCCATTAGAGGCAGATGTTCCTTTAAGTACCAATGGTCTCATTGTAGGTTCAATTGAACATACGCCCGGAACCGCCGGGGTTACTATCAACACCAGCGGCACTTACGAGATAACATTTATGGTTGAAGCCGACCGTGTTAATCAGTTTGCTTTATTCCTCAATGGCACATTAATTCCTGGCTCGATATATGGAATCGGCGCTGCCAATATTCAAAATACAGGCAGGGTTATCGTTTCGATAACCGCTTCCGCTACTTTAACCATACGCAATCATACTTCATTCCAACCCGTTTCATTGCTGGCTGATAACGGCGGCACTCAAGCAAATGTTAATGCTTCGATGAGAATCATCAGGTTGCTTTAAAAATATCTATCGATGAAACAAAAGGCTGATCCATTGGATTGGCCTTTTGTTGTCATCATAAAACGTTACACTGGCCGTTATCAGACATGGTTGAATACGAATAAAATATTAAAAACCAATGTTATGAAAGAGGTTAAGATGAAAAAGTTACGTTTTCATTTGTTGGGATTGGCCCATCTGGCAACTCACAAACAAAATTCGGCTTGCGCTTATACTCAAAAAATAGTAAAATTAGCGCGAATCATCAAGAGTTATGGCCATACACTTTATTTCTATGGCGTGGAAGGTTCAAAGGTTGAATGTGATGAGTTTATTCCGGTTTCAAGTCAGGATATTTTAAAACAAACCTATGGCGATTATGACAAGTCTAAAGAATTTTTTAAGCATGATCCCGGCGACTTGGCTCACCTCACTTTTAATCAAAATGCTATTTCCGCAATAAATGAACGGAAGCAGCAACAGGATATTTTGTTATGCCCTATGGGTAATTATGATAAGCCCATAGCGGATGCGGTCGGTTTATTGGCTGTAGAATCGGGGATCGGTTATACCGGGGTTTTTAGTGCTTATCGTGTGTTTGAGTCCTACGCCTGGATGCATTATGTTTATGGATTATTGAATCAAGATGATGGT
Organism: Bacillota bacterium; assembly: GCA_003501335.1. Classification (GTDB taxonomy): domain Bacteria; phylum Bacillota; class UBA4882; order UBA8346; family UBA8346; genus UBA8346. The sequence continues at coordinate 4,465 of DNPQ01000040.1, read as the reverse complement.
GGATGGTATGATGCCGTCATTCCCAATTATTTTGACGTGGCTGATTTTCCATTCCAGCCCGCGAAGGAGAATTATCTCCTGTACTTTGGGCGCATCATCTCGCGGAAAGGAGTTCAAGTGGCGTCGGATGTCGCCAAAGCCACCAACAATGAACTTTATATCGTCGGTCAAGGAACACTGGATAACCCTTCCGAAGGATTATCATTGGGAGCGGAAAAACATATCCACTATTTTTCGGCCGTCGGTCCCAAAAAAAGAGCAACGCTACTTGGAGCCGCCAAAGCAGTTTTAATGCCGACCTATTATTTGGAACCATTCGGGGGTGTTAATGTAGAAGCACAGTTATGCGGGACACCGGTCATTACCAGCGATTGGGGCGCTTTTCCGGAAACAGTTCTCCATGGGGTCACCGGATTCCGTTGCCGGACTTTCGAAGAGTTTTGCTGGGCGGTAAAAAATATTGACCGCATTAAACCGCAAAATTGCTGTGATTGGGCTGCCAACAATTATTCGTTGGAACGGATTGGCAGGATGTATGAAGAGTATTTCCAGCGTGTTCACAACATTTATGAGCAAGGCTGGTATCAGACAAACCCTGACCGTCAAGAATTAGAATGGTTGAACCGATATTATCCTTTAAATTACGATTAATGTTGGAATTAATCGGTTATCGACTGGGGTTTTTAAGTTCCCGGTCTACATTTTACATGAATCATCGGCGCTGATGGCTTCAGCAGTACGGCATTTTATTACAATATGGTCTTGCCAACTTTTTCCTTTAAAACGTATATAAAATGCAATTCCACGGACTATCCAGTCCGTATACATTCCAAACCATATACCCAGTATGCCCAATTTAAAATAGACACCTAAAATATAACCAAAGGTGACTCGAAATAACCACATACTGCAGGCGGAGACGGTTAGGGTATATGTAACATCGCCGGCTCCCTTGAGCCCGGCTGGTAGAATAAATGCCGATGACCAGATCAGATTAAACAATATGAGGGTTTGGAGTATAAAGGAAGTTGATTTGATAATTTCTGGGTTTGGTGTATAAAGCGAGACTAAAAAGGGAAACAAAAAAATACAGCAAACATTAAGCCCCATCATGCACCCAGTACCTAATTTATGCATATAGGCCAAATACTTGCCAGCCTCATCCTTTTGCCCTTTGCCTATATGTTGTCCAACGATTGCAGTCGATGCAAGGCCAATGGCATTTCCCGGGACACACATCAGACCTTGAATCGACATACCGACATAATTGATTACAATGGGTAAAGTCCCCATGGATACAATAAAAGTCTGGGTAATTAATTTACCGGCGTTAAAAAGTAACGATTCCAGACTGGCCGGAATACCAATTTTCAAAATGGAAGTGAGGAGTTCAAAATTCGGAGTGTAATGAAATATCCGGCGCAGCCTTAATCCCCAAGTTCCGCGCGCTAAAACATAAATAGAAATTAAAGCGCCGCTGACCCTGGCAATTCCAATACCTAAAGCTGCTCCGACCACACCCAGACCGTTAAAATGAATTCCCAAAAATACGAGTTTGATCCCAAAAATCAGGATATAGCTACAGCAAATATTAATAATGTTCATTAGGATTACGATCTTCGCCGGCGTCTTGGTATCCCCCGCGCCGCGCAAGACCCCGCATGAAATGGATGTTAAAGCAATCAATGGGTAGGTTAATAAGGTAATACGCAGATAAGATAGGGCATAAATGCGGACCTCTTTATCAGCCGCGCCATAAAGTATATTGACGAGAGGATAACGGAATATATCCAGCGCGAGGGTAATTAAAAGCGCTAAGGCTAATCCGGAATATAAGGCCTGTTTAACCGATTCATTGGCATTTTTAAAATTGTTTTGTCCGATATACTGAGCCACTACGACTGTGCCACCCACTGCCAGCGCCGAAAAAAGGGCTACAAAGATGATATTGAGAGTATCCACCATCCCCACGGCGGCAGTGGCCTCTTTTCCAATATGGCTAGCCAACATGGCATTAATTACATCCATTAAGGTAATACAGGCCTGTTCTGTAAAAACCGGTAAAGTTAATGCCAGAATTTCCTGGCGCATTTGTTTATGGGTGTCTTTGAATTTAAACATGATGTAAAAGGGCCTTTCAAGCAATCAATTTCACAGATGATTTTATTATATAACATTACATTGCAATTGAATATTAAATCTTAATGGCGATATGGAAGCAGATTGGTTTCGGCTAACCCATAAACCTAAAAGTAATTTTATGGAATGGTTTAAAAAATTTTTCGGGGGTTAGAAGTTTGCTGAAGAAAGGCAAAATAAAATAGCGGCCTGCCGGTTTTTTCGCGGAAAACTTTCTATACAAAGCTCTATCGAGCCTGATAGAGAAGGAATCCCGCCGTCGTAATTCAAGACTTTTTAGGCCTTGCCGGCAGATACGACGATTGGCCTTAGCCGCCGCCTTTACTATTATAATCGCTTTGAAAAAGTTTATACCTTTTACTTTGGATGGACAAAAGCAAAGGATAACCTTGCGTGGACTCAAACCTCATGATATAGTAATATTTGTCTCTTAAACGGGACCATCAATATATTTATACATCGAGGCGCAGCCATGGATAACATAGAAGTGATTATTCAAAAAATTATTTTACATATATTGGACACCAATGTTGGTACCCCGGTATTATCCAATAAAGAGTTTGATCCGGAACAAGAGGGTTTTGATTTTGCCCAAAATTTAGTGCAGAAGATGTTGACGGATGATAATGCTAAAAATGTTCAATTTACCGGTGATGATAACAAGGTCCGGGAATTATGCAAGAATTTAAAACAAGGCGAGAACGATTTGATTACCGTCAGTCAGTCAATGGCCGCTATGATCTATGAGGTGATGACCCATCAACCCGCCATTCCGGCGGCTGATTTGCTTTGCTGCCAGACGCTGATTGATGGAGTGCCCTTTTATGGGCTTTTTAAGCTCAATTATCGCAGCAATTTTATTCATCATGTAGAATATCAGGGAGAAAGCAACATCAACCTCCTCGTCAAACAGCGGACTGTTTTGCCGGGCGAGAACCAAAAGCCGGAAGAAGCGGTGCTGGTGAATCTGGAGGATTTAAGTATCCGCCTGATCGAGAAAGAATATGAGATCGACGGGAACAAAGATTATTATTTATCCAAACAATTTCTGGTTTGCAGCGAACAGTTGTCCACCGGGCAAAAGGCCAAGATTATTCAGAAGGTAGCCGAGAAGTTAGGCGAAAAATACAACAATGAAAAATTTAATAGTGTGGCCCGTTTGCGGAAGACTGTCGCCGAAACCATGGAGGTTGGCAACACGGTGGGCCTTGAGAGTATGGCCCGGGAGATTTTTCGGGATGATCCGGAAGCCCAGCGGGAATACGTGGCAGAGGTCAAAGAAGCCGGGATCCAGGAGGAGGAGATCCAGCTCTCGGAGCGGATTGCCGAAAAGAAATTCCGCAGCCATAAGATTAAGACCGATACCGGGATTGAGATTCTTTTCCCTTCGACGTACTACAATAACAAGGACATGATTGAGTTCGTCAATCAACCCAACGGCACAGTTTCCATTATTATTAAAAATGTGGGCAAGATCTCCAATAAATAAAGATGTTTAATGTTTTTAGAGAAATATTTTGATGCTCTTTACGGCTTTAAGGGTTTGATAGTGTTGCTCCTTATATTAAACCAAAAAAATCCGGCTCATTTGTATTTGAGATATGTGGGGGGTTTTTATTAAAAATATTCCGTGGGATATTGCTGGCGTAACGGCCAAGCCTTTTTTATTTCAGAATGATCTTTTACTCGTTCCAAGCGGAGAATTCAATGATTTAGACCCCAAGCCTCATTTTACGAGTCCTAGTTAAGGTAGCCAAATTAAGTTTAAATTAATGGGTCTTGGATAAATTTAAGTAATTAAAGTTCACCTTAATTTTTACCGGAACATTTGGATAAACTTCCCGCCAATTTTTTACTCCGGAAACCTCCAAATATTTTCGAAAGCCAATCGGATCGGAATTTAAGGTTTGTAAATGCTTGACGACAGGCATAATTTCTTTTTCAAGCTGTTTTTCCATTGCTATTTTAATCCGTTTTAATGTTGGCACATTATTAGACAAACCTGGGGGTATCTCAAACAGTGTTCCCATCGAATCAATTTTGATAAGAATCGTGATTTCCGCCCCGTGGTGAATGACTTTAATATGCGGTTTAAAAGCCACTTGTTGAAAACCTACTTTTTTGTTGCTGAAGCTAATTTCTTTGAGCGATTTCTCCACTTTGCCGGTTAATGCCCCAAAAATATAACTCTCATCCGGATTTAAGCTTCCGGCCAGTTTGCCATTGGAAAACACGTTAGTGCCTTCTAAAATATAGCTTTTGTTGTCTTGATCCAGTTTAATGATGGGAAGGTAAGGGTCCATGGTCTTATTGTCAACCCGGGCGA
>DNPQ01000076.1 GCA_003501335.1 Bacillota bacterium | reverse complement strand
CAATTTCAGCAGGAGTCATCAGGGCCATACTGTCGTCGTCTTGAGCATTTTTGTCAGGTATATCAGCGGCTTGCAACGCAGCCTGATAGGCATGAATTCCGGCGCGAAAATTTTGATTTTTTTCTTCATAATCAGCTAAAATAGCGAAAATATCTCCGAGCCTTACTTGGATTTTAGCAAAATTTTGTCGGTCTTCACTAAAATGATCAATCGACAAGAGTTTATCATAGGCTTCCAAGGCTTTTTTGCAATAGAGCAAGGGCTCTTTTTCCAGTAGGGCTAAATTCCAACAAGCATCTCCCAATTGGGATTGCATTTTAATCTGGTTTTGTTTGACAGGACCCGAGTGGAAGGCCTCTTCCAATGCATCGAGGGCCGCATGATAATTTGTAAGGGCATCTTCGTGGACGGCCAGTTCCATGGCAGTATTTCCTAAGCCATATAAAGCTTCTTGATATAGTATTAAGACCGTTTCCTTGTCATGGTTAGATGCCAGGACGGCTGTAAGATGATGATAAGTCTTATTTGCCAAATGGATATTTTTAAGGGATTCCTCAAGAGAAGCTAATTCACTATAAGATTGTGCCATTTTTAGGTTGATTTGGGCATGCTGCAACAGGTTATCTTGTGGAATTACTTTTAGAGCTTCGACCCAGGCAGCAATGGCTTGATGATAATTGGGAGCCGAATTCTCAGCTTTGGCCACCCAATGGTAAATCATAGCCAGTTTGTTTTGAAGCCATAAAAAATCGGCGGGGAAGTTTTCTGCATTGAAGTATTCCAATGCTTCCAGGTAAAATGAAATTGCCGAGTGAAAATGGGTCATGCTTTTTTCAAGAGTTGCCAAACCGAAATAGGCATCGCCCAAACTTCGTTCTGCTTGTCCCCATCTCCGGGAATCTTTAGAGGGATAAACTTTAAAGAATTCAAAAAAGCTATTAATAGCCTGCTGAAAATAGTGAGACGAATGGGAGGATTCGGCCATTTTTAATGAGGCTTCGCCAATATTGGCCCAAGCAATAGCAGATTCGATTGAATAAGGACCGGAATTCCAGAAGCGAAGAGCATCATTTAAAGAATTCACGGTCTTATCATAGATTTCTTCGGTTGGTTCCGTTTTAATTAACTGATGATAAAGCAAACCGCAATTTTGATTAATCCGCGCCATAAGTTCCGGATCGACATCAATGATATCTGCAGTTTTATTAAATTCTTTAAGAGCGGTATGAACGGCGTCAGAGTTCTTTGGATTGGTTTCATCCGTTTCAAGCGACAGGGTGAGTCCTAAATTGAAATTGCAGATTTGCCTGTATTGGGACTGAGAAATAGTTTGGAACGTTTCAGCTGCATTTTGAAATGCAGTGATTGCATATTCTAGTGTGTCCTTGGAATGAGAATATAACGTTTGTCCTAACCGGATAACTCCTAGATTATTTTGAATCATTCCGAATTCGAAAGGATAAAGATCAGGTGAATAAATCTGGAGAGCTTGTTGGAAAGCTTGAATAGCAATCTCAGCATATTCTTCAGAACCAGAACTTAATAGTAATTCTGTATGAATGGAAGCGATCTCTTTGAATAAAAAAGCCTTTTCCAACTGATTATCGGTTGCTTTCAACTGATCTTGATAAATCTCCAGAGCCAACTTCAAAGAAAGCTCTTTTTCAGGCTTTTCTCTCAGCTTTTGCATAGCCCTAAAGGTGAAAGATGAAGCCAGTAGCCTGGTAAATTCATTGGGAACGGTAAAATGATAATATTCTGCAGCTCTTTTAATTGTCGGATAAACTGTTTGAAGACTTGCGATCTGTCCAAATTCACCATCCGTAAACAAAGTATGGTAATATTCTTCAAAAATTCCAAAGAGCGTGGTAAATTCCTCAGCATATTCCGGGGGAATTTGAAACAGCAATCTTTTTTTTAAGGCCTCCATAACAGTATTTCCGGTCCCGATAAAAGCTTCCTGAAGAATGGAATCCAAATGAGAAGCATCATCCGGTATTGCTTTAGGGTTAATGCTTCCAAGGTAATCTACATTCAATAAAGGCAACAAAGTAGAAAGATCAATGAGCGGGTCGGAAAAATTATGGTGAAATACTTTGGCCTCAAGCCCGGAATCAGCGGCGGAGTTGTATAGTCCTTTAATAGTCGTTTGGGCATCTTTCGATTGTAATAAAATAACCGTCTTACCGGTTCCCTTTAATATGCCATATTTGTAGAGCAGATTTGGAGTAAGTCCATCCAAAAAAACGATGCTGAAAAGGGTATGATCCGATTCGAGTGGGTCCCATGGTTCTTCAAAATTGCGACTCTTCACTGTCCTCCAAAATGTGGGTGAAAATCCCTTTTCCCTTAAGTTGGCTTCGAGCCTAGCTAATAACATGGATTGTTCCATACTTAGTTCGGTTTCCGAAGAAACGACTAAACAGGGTAAATACTGAACAAGTGTTATCGGACGCTGAGAAGAGCACTCAATTGCTTGTTCGACTTGCTTGATAAGATTCGCTGCCGGGTAGATTGACATTTTGATCCTCTAATTTAAACAATCGTATTGAATTTTTATGGAGCAAGTTTGTAAAGAAATATAGCTTTTGGACTATTCCTTAAAGTTAACGGGATATATGGAATGAAGGTTTTGAATCAACAATCCGATCCCGTTACGGGTAGGATCTGGCAATTCCTGGATTGATTGCATTTTTCGAATATCCGAGCTAATGGACTTGGCAATTGCGCTCCGATCCCACTTCAGGCCGAGTTGTGATAAGGAACCCTGGACTCTTTGAATGATCGATCCGGTTCCCTCTAAATTAAGAGCGGTACATCCTAACAGAGCCAGTTGTTTTTGATAAAATTGAGTGATTTTGGTCATATAGTATTCATCGGGGAGACAATCTTCGATAAAACATTTATCAGAAGCTTTTTGAAAACATTCTCCCAAAAGAAAGAATTTTGAAGGTTCCTCATCATTATGAAGAATCCAATTTTGTTCAAAATCGTTAATCGTTTTTCGTTCATTATTATCGGTATTTAACAGAGCTGCCGTAGTAATCCCTTTTCCCTGTAATAAAATATGTAAATGGATCGCGTCTAAGCTGCATGCTACGGGGATTAAAAACCAATTTTCAATAAATTCAGCAGCTTCTGATCGTTCCCAGAGTTTAAATAGCTCGTTCAACAGGTAATAGCCATCTTGGGGAATAATGATATTGAGCGAATCAGGGAGATAGCAAAGGCCACTGTTAATTTTTAAAGCAGCTTCCAAGACCAGTTTTTCCTCGGCCTGGCATTGGGCGATATTTTTGCTGACAACAGTTCCGGCATCTTTTTCACACAAAATCCGGACATTTTCAGGCCGGGACAGATTCAGTAACATTGGCAGGTGAGTTGAATAGATTAAAGTATTACTCACAGAATATTCTTCCATCCGTTGGATTAAATCCACCTGGGCGCTGGGATGTAAATGTAATCCGGGTTCATCCAGTAAGATGACACAGTTTTGAAAGGTTCCTCGGCTTTCATTTAAAAACATTAGATCAAAGGAGAAAAACCATTGAAAGCCTCTGGATCGTTCTTCCAAATGAATTAAAGCCGAATCATCATGATCCTTCACATAGGTATAAAAGAATTGACCATCCGAATGAAATTGGACTTCATAATAGTGCTGCTTCCAGTGATTGGCGACAATTTTTGTAAAATTAACAGAAGCATCGGCTAAATCGTATTGGCGTTGATCACGATCCATGGGATTATCTGCTTTGATTAACCCTTCCAGGCTGAGATCGGCTAGATTCAAGATGGAAAGAAAAGTTCTATCATCGTCGGTGAGCTGATCTTGCTCTTTACGTTGCTTGAGTTGCAGTAAATTAGCGCTTCCCGAAAAAACTTGGTAATCCGACATATAAATAAAGATGGGGATATGCTTGATCATGAAATCCTCAGCTTTTTCACTAATCGTCATCGTTTCTGCCAGTTTCCGGGAAATAATTGAAATTTCATTGGCGTAGCTGAAAATAAAGGCTTCCTCATTTTTGGCTTCAGGAGAAGTCGGTTCCGGATTAACAACAGTTCGTAATTCTGTCACTTTGGCGCTGAACATTTTGACGATTTCGGAAAAGCGGCCTTCATAAGCAAAATTTCTTGCTTCTTCAATATATTCAAGGGCCTTTTGCCGAAAGGCCTCATTGACCGGTTCTTGGAAATTAGGGAAACTCATAAAAATTTCTTCTAATTCTTTCGGATGGTGCTTATCCGGGAAAAGTCCGACGGGAAAATTCACCGTTAATTTTCCGGTGTAATCCTTGGTAATCACGATTTCTTTTTCACGAATCGGTTGGCCTGTTAAATTGGAGAGTTCACTTAGTTCTTCATCAGTCAATTCGAAACGAGTAGAACAGACAATTTGCTGTTCATTTCTTTCTTTTCTCCGGCT
>DNPQ01000460.1 GCA_003501335.1 Bacillota bacterium | reverse complement strand
GCAATTTGGGCATACTCTTTCAAACTGTTTTTCGAATTATATTGGATGACATACGGTAATAAAATCGCATTACAGCAGCCATGAGGAATCTCAAACTGCGCTCCGATCTTATGCGCCAAACTATGGGTGATGCCAAGCAAGGCATTACTAAAGGCCATACCGGCCAAACATTGGGCAATATGCATTTCACCGCGGGCTTCTTCATTACCGTTATATGAATCAAGCAGATGGTCGAAACACATGGATATGGCTTCCAGAGCCAGGGGATCCGAAAAATGGGATCGGGCTGAGGCCACATAAGCTTCAATGGCGTGAGTTAAAGCATCCATGCCGGTATGAGCAACCAGTTTCGGGGGCATTGTCATGGGGATACTGCTATCCAAGATAGCGATATCCGGTGTAATTTCAAAGTCAGCCAAAGGATATTTAATTTTGGTCGAATAATCGGTAATGACTGAAAAAGCGGTTACTTCAGTTGCAGTCCCACTTGTGGAGGGGATTGCCACAAAAATAGCCTTTTTCCGCAAAGCCGGCATTGAAAATGGAGTTTTAATATCTTCAAAAGTTAAATTGGGATACTCGTAAAACACCCACATGGCTTTAGCTGCATCAATTGGTGATCCGCCACCGATGGATACGATAACATCCGGCTTGAATTCCTGCATAGCCTTAGCTCCGGCCATAACAGTTTCCACAGATGGATCGGGTTCCACACCGGCGAAGGTTTTGACTTGCATACCGGTTTCTTTCAGAATTTCTTCCAAACGGGCCAAAAAGCCGAATTTTTGCATGGAAGTACCGCCGGTAACGATCATAGCCCGCTGATGACCTTTTAAATTTTTTAATTCGTCCATAGCATTTTTACCGAAATACAGGTCGCGGGGAAGGGTAAATCGAGCCATTTAAAGCCACCTCACAATTCGATGTATTTAAGAATGGATTACCACAGGTATTCTTAACCCTAATAACTTTTATTATAGACTTTGTTAAAAAAATGACAATGTTTGATATTGCGAGTTGCAAAGAATGGCTAACGAAATACCCAAAAAAAGTTTTCAAGCGCATTTACGATGTCAGATTCAGTAGCAGTCATCTTTACATCAATTTATAGTTATGATATGCTAAAGAAAAGTTAGTTATTTTTTTAACAAAGTTTGCTACAAATATAACAGAACGATGAGAACGGGGAGATATACATGACCATAACAATTTGTATCGGCAGTGGATGTCATGTCAAAGGTTCACGTCAGATTATAGCGGTTTTAGAAAGTTTATTGAAGCAATATCATCTTGATGCACAAATTGAGTTGGAGGCCTGTTTTTGTCAGGAGCGCTGTAATGAAGGAGTTGTGATTAAGATTAATGATTCTCTGGTGACCGGAGTCTCGAAAGAAAACATCACTGACATTTTTCATCATCAAATTCTGGAGGAATTAAGCCATGAACACCATTACAACCAGTAAGGCTCAGTGCAGGGATTGTTATAAGTGTATCCGCTATTGTCCGGTCAAGGCGATTGGTCTTAATGACGGTCAGGCTTGGGTGGATAAAGACAAATGTATATTATGCGGCCGTTGTATTGGCGCATGTCCTCAGAAGGCCAAAAGTATGGCTTCGCAACTAAACCAGTTAGAACGTTATTTAGAAAGCGGAGAGTCAATCGTTTTCTCGATAGCCCCTTCTTATTTGGCGGCTACCTCTTTGGTATCGCCCTGGAAATTAATCGCAGCGTTAAAAAAATTAGGGCCCGTGAGTATCGAAGAAACTGCTTTGGGAGCGGAGCTTATTGCTAAAGAGTATGGCCGGGTTTACCAAGCCGGTGAAAGAAAAACGGTAATCTCAAGCTGTTGCCCGGTTGTAGTCAATCTTGTTGAAAAATATTATCCTTCATTAATACCGGATCTGGCCGGTCTTGTGTCCCCAATGGTCGCTCACTGCCGGGCAATAAAAAAGAAATGCGGCCAGAATAAAAAAGTGATATTTTTGGGTCCCTGTCTAGCAAAAAAGGCTGAACCAAATTGGGAGAGTCCGGAAAATTCTATCGACGCCGTACTAACTTTCGAAGAATTAGTGCCTTGGCTTCGACAAAAAGGAATTGAACCGGAAAATCTGTCCGATGAGTTCCCGGACTATGCTTCCAACCAGGCTTCAATTTTTCCACTCAAACAAGGAATTCTTAAGACAGCGGGTATCCAAGATGGGTTAGACTCAAACATTATATCAATTTCTGGAATTGAGGAATGTTTGGATGCTTTCAATGATTTGGAAAAGGGCTTGATTGCTCCCAAATTTATTGAAGCCCTGGCCTGTAAAGGCGGATGTATTGGTGGGCCCGCTATAGGGAATGATTTAGGGATTCAAGCCCGGCGTCAACGTTTGTTTTATTTTTCCCAAACACCAAGACTTCAGGGTGAATCCCTTAAGGCCGACAATAAGGGAATTTGGAGGACACATTCTCCAATTCTTAAAAAGGTTCTCATGCCGAGTGAATCGGAAATACGTGAAGTCTTAAAACTTACCGGGAAAAATGGTC
>DNPQ01000396.1 GCA_003501335.1 Bacillota bacterium | reverse complement strand
TTTATATTTTAACGAAGACCTTAACGCCATTATCCGTCGACCGCCTTCCGGCGATTCGTATGAGAGGTTGATTGAAGCCAATCGAGTCATGGAGATTTTTTCAATGAATGCTTATTCTTTTGATAGCCTGGATTATTATACGGTATTGTATGGCTTTAATGGTAAGGTATACACTTCCTGGATTAACGATCGCTATAATTTTAGCAGCATTCGGAAGCATTCCTGGTTTCCAAAAATCAGACGGAAAAACGGGAAAATTCTTTGGGTTAGCACGTTCAATGACCGGAGCGGCTATGGAGAAGATAAGAATGTTTTTTCTGCCGCTCGATTGATGAAAGATTATTATAGTGATAAACCTTTGGGTGTGCTTCTGCTGAATGTGGATGAAAAAGTTATTCGTAATACTTATCAAAACGCTTTAGGAGAAGGTCATCATATTTATGTGGTGGATCAAACGGGAAGAATTGTCTCTGATTCTAATTCCGCCAGGCTTGGCCAAAGTATCGCCGGAGATAAAAATTGGCGGCAAATTCATCAACACCACGCCGGTAGTTTTATTGAAGTGAAAAAGAAGCGTAAAGTACTCTATAGTTACCTGCCCATCACCAAAGTGGGATGGGTTCTGGTGGAAGAAGTCTCAGTGGACCGGCTGTTAGCCCCAGTTAAACAGAAAATGGAGTTTCTAATTTCTTCGCTTTTGATTTTTTGTCTTATGTTTGGGCTTATTTTTTCTTATGCTCTGGCTCGTCGGATTTCTTTACCGATTAAGAAATTACATTATTCCATGCAAGAGGTAGAGGGCGGCAATCTAGATGCGGTATCTGAGATTAACAGCTCCGATGAGATCGGGGATTTGAGTAATGGCTTTAATCAAATGGTGAAGAAGATTCAATACCTGTTAAAGGATCTTCAAGAACAGGGCCGGTTAAAACGCCGGATAGAATTAGAGTTCCTTCAGGCTGAGATTAATCCGCATTTCTTATATAATACTTTAACTTCGATTCGCTTCATGGTTGAAATGGGACGAAATGAAGATGCTCAAGCCATGTTGCTTTCCTTGGGACGTTTGCTTAGGAAGACGATCGGGAATAGTGATGAATTTATTACTATCCGGGAAGAGATAGGCATTCTAAAGGATTATATATTAATCCAGCAAGTACGGTATCCGGATAAATTTGAGGTCCGCTTTCAAATCCCCGAGGAGTTGCTGGATTATCAGATTCCCAAACTTATTTTGCAGCCGATGGTGGAAAACGCGATTTTCCATGGGATTGAACCGAAGGATACCAAAGGGCTGATTGTGATCACAGGAAAACTGCAGGAGGATGGTTTAGTAATTAAGGTTAGTGACGATGGGGTAGGAATGACGAAAGAACAGCTTAAAGCGTTATGGCAAATGGATAAACCGTCAGAGCAAACATTCAGTAAAATTGGAGTCATCAATGTTCATGAACGGTTGGTTCTTAACTTTGGCCCGGCGTACGGGTTAAAAATCGACAGCGTTGTAAGCCAGGGCACTACAGCTTGGTTGCGTCTACCTGTTGAAATCATTCCGGCTAAGGATGGTGGCCTTGTTGAAAATCATGATTGTGGATGATGAGAAGCCGATTCGTCAGTGGTTCCGTTTTTGCCTTGAAAAGAACCCCGGAGATTATCAGATAGTCGGTGAGGCTTCAAATGGTCAAGAAGCTTTAAATACTTTCGAAAAAGCCCGGCCGGATCTGGTGATCACCGATATTAAAATGCCGGTCATGGATGGTATAGAATTGATTAAACGACTTAAGGTCCTGGCGCCGGAGACTGACATCGTCATTTTGACTTGTTACACCGAATTCAGCTTGGCCCGTGAGGCTATTAAACTGGGAGCTTTTGATTTTATTCCTAAAGTTGAGGTTCAAGATAAAGATATCCTGGAGTTATTAGAGCGTTTGGAGCGGAAACGGCGTGGACAGATTAGCAAAATTCCTGGCCTTCAGGATGCTTTTTTGCTGTTGGATCCCATCAAAGATGAAGTAAATCAAGTTGAACTCGTTGATGAATTAAAGCAGGCCGGTATTAACTTTACGTGCCAAACTTATGCGGTGATCGCTGTCAGATTGGCTCAAAAGCTTGTAGAATTGGATAATTCAGTCTTTGAGCAAGAAATAAGGGAAGGAAAATTTTTCCGGATCAAAAGTGCAATCAACCAATGGTGGTTACTAGGAATGATGTCGCATAATGTAAATTCTTGGGAGACAAGCCAATTCGTAGACAAGCTTCAAGAAAGGTTAGATTGTGCTGTTGGAATAAGTCAGTCCTATACCGATCCCGGCCATCTACAGAAGGCTTTTAGAGAAGCCTTTGGCGCCATGAAACATCGCTTTTTTCAAGGCCGGAGCAGGTTAGTTATACTGGACAATATTGAACGGGAGGGAGAGTGGAGCGATCTTCAAAATAAAATTGCCGATTTGAAGAAAGACTTGTTACATCAGGTGAATCAAGAGAATGGTGCGGAGATCTTGAAATACATTGCCTCCATTATGGATTGTTTTACGAATGGTCCTGAAGCTGATCTCCGTTATCTAAGTCAAGTTTGTAGCGAGATCTTAGAGCTGCTATCGGCAAAAGTTCGTTTAGCAGGATATGGCGACCAGCTTACCGGGATGAATTCTGAAAGTTTAATGGAACAAAAAGGCTTTTTTGAAGATCTCAGGCAGGGAATGCTGGAGATTTCGGAAAGACTGGTCAAACTGACCGCTGTCCCGCAAAACAAATATTCATCCATAGTTCAGGCCACTTTGCGCTATATCGGGGAACATTATTATGAAGGGATTTCTCTTCATGAAATCGCCTCGAATGTTCATGTTAATTCGAATTATCTGTGCCAGCTTTTTAAGAATGAGACCGGGGAAAATTTTAGTTTATACCTTACAGAGCTAAGGTTGGAAAAAGCCAAAAAATTGTTGAGCTCATCCGATTTGAAACTTTATGAGATTGCCGAACAAGTGGGTTATCCTAACATAAGTTATTTTTCCCGCATTTTTAAGAAGTTTACTGGTAAGACTCCGTTTGATTATCGCAATACAATACGCGCAACTAAATATAAGTAAAAAAACCTAAAAATTAGAATATCTGTTTTAGGTTTAAAGAGAAGATCTGAAGAAAAGGAAAAAAGGGATCACTATTGTTAATTTTTTTTTT
>DNPQ01000337.1 GCA_003501335.1 Bacillota bacterium | reverse complement strand
CATTTTACACTCCATAATTTTTACCTAAAACTATAAAATTGTAACAAAAAATTTACATCCAAATATCTTGTGGGGCTTTCCATGCATAAAAAAAAGAGACTGTCTCTTCAGACAGCCCCCATAACACTGGCGGAGTATAGATTTATTGATTCATATTATCTAATATATGCCAGGCTTCATTAATATAAGCATCCTTACCGATTTGTTTCAACCAATCCTGGGTCTTCGAATAATTCGGATTGGAAGAAGTCTCATTATCAGCCTTAGGCTTGGCAATTTGAATAACGGAGCCTTGGGCGAGAGGTAAATTTTGCAGTTGGTCCGCCTCGTCTTTTAAAAGTTTCTGATTGGCCATAAAATCACTAAATTTCAAAGACTCCTTTGAAAACTCTTTTTGTTTTTTGAGTCGCGCCACATCGGCGACAATCAATTGAAAAGCCTTACTGTTATGAATCCGCTCAGCGCTTTCTTGTCTTAATAATGAGGTATTGAATGTTCGACCGTTCCATTTCTGATAGGAAACTGCACGGGTTGTGTCCCAAGGCAAAGAATAATCCATGGCCTTCTCTTGAATACCCAAATAACTATAAAGATCAGGCAAAGAAATATCTGAAATTACTCCCTTCCACTGAGTGGAACCTCCACTGACCCGGTAAAATTTTTTAATTGTTAAGCGTAAAGAACCGGCCGGTTTCACCGAGCTTAGGCTTATCGGCAAATACTGATCCAAATCAGCCACAATTTGAACCGTTCCTTTACCGAAAGTACTTGTCCCGCCGACAATAACCGCCCGCCCGTAATCTTGAAGCGCAGCAGCTAATATTTCCGATGCCGAGGCGCTCAGAGAATTAACCAATATCACTAACGGCCCATTATAAACAACACTCGAATCCGTGTCAGATAATACTTCAGTTTTCCCGGAACCATCTTTAATTTGGACGATAGGACCATCTTTGATAAAGAGTCCCGACATCCGAACGGCATCATCCAAAATTCCACCGCCGTTGTTTCGTAAATCTAAAATAATGCCATCCACTTTTTCGGTATTAAGCTTTTGGAGTTCAGCCCGGACATCGTCTGCCGAGTTCCGGGAGTTTGTTTGATAATCCCGGTAAAAAGAGGGCAAATCCACATATCCGTACCTTTTACCCGTCATAGTATTTCGGATCACGGCCGACTTCGCGTAAGTCTCTTCAATAACCACTACATCCCTGACAATGGGGATTACTAGAATACGCCCATTAGGTTTCCGCACCGTCAATTTTACCAGAGTCCCTTTTTTACCGCGAATAAGTTTCACGGCATCTGTTAAAGGCATTCCCGCCACATCGACCGGTTCATGATTGCCCTGGGCAACTTTTAAAATTGTATCATCCGCTTGTAATGCTTTCTGTCGCCAAGCTGCGCTTCCAGGGATGATTTCCGCGACCTTAATATATTCGCCATCTTCCTTCAGTGAAGCGCCGATTCCTTCCAATCTCCCTGTCAAATTAATATCAAAATCATCTTTACTTTCCGGAGCCATATATTCCGTATGCGGATCAAAACTGCCCGCTATAGCGTTTAAATAATTATCGATTTGCTCTTCATTGCTTTTTTGTAACATCCGTTCCAAACTTATTTTTAAACTCTTGGCCACTTTGGCTCTAGCTTGGGCCTCCAATTTAGGATCAAACGATTGTTCTTTGAGAGGCTTATCTTTAGCATTACTTGCAGTATTACTTAGGTCAAGATAAGCCAGTAATGTCTGATACTTAAGATATAAGCGCCATTGTTCCAGCAATTCCCGATTATTTTGGGGGTAACTGATTTTGGATGGATCCGTTTCAAAATTTTCAGTGACTGTAAAATTAAAAGGTTTCTGTAAGATTCTTTGGGTCAAAAGATCGACCTCACGAACCCGTTGCCGAAAGATTTGCCCGGTCAAATCATAAAATTCCGCAGTTCCCCGCTTGAGTTCATCGCCAATTTTAGCTTGGTAAGGCCTAAATTTAGCAATATCGGCTTTTAAAAAAAACCGTTTGTTCGGATCAAGGCTCTTAAGATATAATGTATAAACTCGTTTGCTGAGCTGATCATTGACAAGTTCCGGGTTATAATGCTCGGCCTCTAAACTTTGGTATAAAAAATGGGCCAAGGCGTCCTCCTTGGTAGGACCTTTCCCGATTAACACCGTAGTGCAGAGCACTACCACTACAACCACTATCGCAATTATAAGCCACAAACGTTTCATGAATCTGTCCTCAACAATTTATTTGTGAAATCTTTATCTGCAGATCTCACTATCGTATTATACACTCTGTAGACAACATTTTCAAAACCTAACCGCAGAAAAAACGTCCAATTTTTGACAGGTAGCTTTAATTCATTTTTTGAATGACCCGTATGCCGGCCGGTTTATATAAATTGTACACTTTAGATTGCGTGGAATCAGTTACAACAATAGCCAAACAATCCAAACGGGTTACATTGGTTACAATCACTTTGTCACCATTACTGAGCAGCCACATACTTCCTTTTGGGTAAGGGGTAATTACTTTCGTCAACGCCTCCACCACAGGTCGATAAAACTGAATGCCCGCCTTATCTGCGATTTCTTGATAAGCGATATACGCCGGCGCCGCAGCCTTATAAACCCGCTCCGAGGTCATTGCATCAAAAACATCAGCTACAGCAACAATTTTGGCAAAAAGATGAATTTCAGTGCCCTTTAATCTTTTTGGATAACCGCTGCCATCTTCCCGTTCATGATGCTGTAAGGCAACGTGAGCCGGTAAATAACTCATATGAACGGATTGTCTGAGTATTTCATAACCCTCTAAAGGATGGGCTTTCATCAAATCAAACTCGTAGGTTTCTAAAGGGTCTTTTTTGTTCAATATTTTCAGTTCAATCCGTACCTTTCCAATATCATGCAACATGGCGCCGATTCCTAAAATTTGAAGTTCATTCCGGTCAAAGCCCATTACAGAACCGATAAGTGACGCAATCACACAAACATTAACGGAATGGCTAAAAGTATAACTGTCATGGTTCCGAATGGCAACCATATTATACACAATCAATGGATCAGCAAGGATGTATTCAATGATTTCTTGAATGACCGGGACTAAATCCTCACATTCCAGGAACCCATCCGTTTTAATATGTTTGACAGATTGTTTTAATAAAGCAACCGCTTTACTTCGAGTTTCTTCCTTAATCGGTTTTAAGACAGTTTCTTCCTCAAATTCAATATCATTATCATAAACTACGGCGAATTCGTAATTATAGTCCAATAGCCTTTGAATATGCGATTCCTTTATTTCGGATTTCGCGCTCAATAAAATCCTGCCGTCATCATTACGGTAGATCGTTTTCGCAAGTTTCATTCCTGGTTTAATCTCGGCAATGGCCATCTTTCGCATCGTGTTCATCCCATCTTGAAATATTGATACCAACCTTGCCTTTTCTCTTATACGAAACGCCAACATAGTTGTTCCGAAAACGGCATGCACTAGGCAAACGTTCCCTATGATCTCAATATTGCTGCATTATCGCCTCGTTAAAAAGATCCAGCAAAAAGCGCAGTCAAATCTTCATTCCGCTCATATTTTCTGCGTAATGACAATTGGTATTAAATACTGCTAGGAATTGAAATCCGCATCCACATTGCAGATTTCTGCCATGTCTGGTTATTGTAAAAAAGTTTAACAAACCATAAGGTAAGCCTCAGCTTAAAATCGTAAAATTTCCAACCCAATAAATTATCGGCACTATGCAGCAATTTTAATAGTAAAAACTCATTTTTCTTGTATATTGATAGCGATAAATTTCGACAATTATCTCCATCCCTCTCTATGAGAAGATTATTTAGAACGAGGACCCCGGCGGCGAGAAGTTCGTAGCCGTTCTGCCCGGATAGCTTTGGAATTTCTCCGTGATTCCCTTTCTTCTTCCTCCTCAAAGGAAAGAGAAGGCTGGGTTTGAAGAAGATCCTCCATTCCGGGAACTTTTAAAACCACAACCGTCTCCCCAGGATTTGGAACCGTATAAGGCGAACCATCTTCACCCCGAAAAACCATAGCTATTTTCTCCCGCGCAAAATCTGATTCTTGAAGCCAATGCCGCACAAAGGACTTAATCACCGGAAAAACTTCACTATGTTTACCCTGTCCATGAATAATCCGTACGATGGGTTGCTGGTTCCGATAGGCTCCTTCTAAAAATTGAGCAACTTTTTCTTGGGCCTTCTCCAAGGTTAAACCATGCAAGTCGATTGTTTCCATAAAATACCTCATACTGAATGGTGTTATATGAAATTTTTCGCTATTACCTCCCGATCTTCCTTCCCATAAATTGGAGCTAAATTTTTAAATGCTTTCAAAGCTAAAAACTATCAATAAATATGTTAAAAAATTGTCTCAGATGTTTTCAAAAAAAAATACAACATACTCCATTCATCTTTCGATGACATCATATGCTGTATATTGCCTAAAACTTTTATAGCTTCAATGTCAAAAAGTTGTTTATCAAAACGAACTAACGAACTTATGAAACGATTCTCCGGCTCTTTAAAACGTTGCCAAATTGATCCACCGTAATCTCAAGCCGATGCATAAAATCGCCTAAAGACGCAAGTTTTGATACACTTTCAAGTCTCATAAAATCGCCCAACATCGTTTCCAGAATATTATAAACCGTAGATAATTCTTGCTCCCGATTTTTAAGACGCTCATGTTCTTTTTCCATCATGGCGCTAACATTATCATTCTCTAAAACGAGACGTTGAATCTCTTCCATCAGCTTATCTTCCCGTTTCAAATCGCGTTCTACAGCGAGCAGATGTTCAATAAAACCTTTCAAATCCAACTGATGTCTTTGTTGTTCCTCAATAAAACCCAATCTCTCCCCAATGCTTCGAACTGTTTCAGGCAATGAAGAAATCTGATAAAAAAATGATTGATCCTCTGTTGTTGTTTGCTGTCCGCCGGAAGTTTTTGCTGGCTGTTCTTGCGATACCTTTGGTTCCATATTATGAGGCTTATCCGCAGAAATTGAAACCTTCTCTCTTTTATTTAAAAGTTCATGGCCCATTTTTAAAAGGTCTGCTTCACTATATTGCATCGTTTTTACTAAACGATAAAAACGCAACTTTAATGCAGCCGGTGTGAACTCTGGGCCTAATTTATTTTGCAATTCCTCACAAGCCTGGGTCCGGGAATTCCCTGACGCTTGATTTCGGCAAAACGTTTCTAAAATCAAAAGATCAATTTCTTTCAGCTCGTGGCTTCTTTTTCTTGGTGGGGTATTGCCATCACGCAAATGCTTGGATTGCATGATACTGTAATAATCTTGATTACTTAAACATTTTTCTTTTAAAATTCGGCAAAACTGGCTGCGTAACGCATTCATTTCCCGCCCTAAATGATTTTTAAGCTCCCGCCTTTTTTGGGGATC
This sequence comes from Bacillota bacterium, assembly GCA_003501335.1. Classification (GTDB taxonomy): domain Bacteria; phylum Bacillota; class UBA4882; order UBA8346; family UBA8346; genus UBA8346. Next base: position 193 of record DNPQ01000337.1, on the reverse strand, counting down.
CCACCAAGATTCAAAGATTAGTTTGTTTTCAGCTTCCGTATAACGAGGCTTTGATTTGTGCATCGTTTGATTGGACGGCTCCGAAATCGCAAACGCATTTTTAGTCATCATTTTCACTCCTACAACGATAGATACCTGTAATACCAGGTTCTATCATATTGTGTTCCAGAGTAAAATGAATTATGCTAGAATT
>DNPQ01000576.1 GCA_003501335.1 Bacillota bacterium | reverse complement strand
TGGAAAAATGGAATGAACGGATCGAAATGGATGTTAAAAGTTCAGGCCTGGTTGGTTATCCCCAGGAATTTGAGATTTGCTCATATGAAGAAATGCTAGGGTACGAGGCTTATATCGGTATGCCTTGCCATTATCCGCATTGGAGTTACGGAAAAGCCTTCGAGCGTCTGAACACGTTTTATCGGTTTAATTTAAGCGGTCTTCCCTATGAGATGGTGATTAACTCCAATCCTTGCCTGGCTTATTTAATGAGGGACAATTCACTGCTTTTGCAAATATTAACGATAGCCCATGTTTATGGCCATAATGATTTTTTTAAAAATAACCGGCTCTTTCGGACGACCCGGGCGGATTTGACGATTGAGAATTTCAAAAATCATGCCGACCGTATCCGGGCTTATTTGCAGGACCCTAGTATCGGGTATCTTAAGGTGGAACGTGTTTTGGATGCTGCGCATGCCCTGCGTTTTCAAATCAACCGGATACCCGGAAGACGCCGGTTGACGGTCGAGGAGCAGAAGCAACGTTTGGTGAGGGAGTATCAACAAAAAATGCAACGGGACGCATTCGGAAGAATCCCGGAGCTCAGCCCGCCTGATTTAAATAAGATACCTTTGGAAGCTGAAGAAGATCTGCTTTTGTTTATTGCGGAATACGGTCAAATGGAGGAATGGGAGCGGGATATTTTAAGGATTGTTCATGATGAAAGCGAATATTTCTTGCCGCAGATTGAGACAAAGATTATGAATGAAGGATGGGCCAGTTTTTGGCATTTCCGGACCCTTCAAAACTTAAAGTTGAGTTCTGATCTGCATTTGGAGTTTCTTAAACGGCACCATCAAGTCATCCGGCCCCATGAACAAGGTTTAAATCCATACCATTTTGGATTTACAATTTTTCATGATTTGGAAAAACGCTTTGGTTTAGCAAAGATTTTTGAGGCCCGGGAAATCGAAAATGATCGTTCTTTTATCAGGCGCTATTTAACACGGGAATTATGTGAAGAACTCCATTTGTTCGAGTATTATGCCAGTGAAGATAAAGCGATTGTTAGTGAAGTCGCTGATGAAGAAGGATGGGAGCATATTCGGGATACCCTTTGCGCTAGTGTGGGAACCGGCTCTATCCCGGTGATCAAGGTAAAAGAATTAACCTTTAAAGACCGTAGCCTTCTCCTGGAACATGAGTATGACCAGCGGGATTTGGAAATGACCTATGCCGGAGAAACTTTAAAATATTTAGCGGAATTATGGGGACATCCGGTTGAATTACTGACCCGGATGAGTGGTAAAGAAAAAAGATTGGTTTGCGGCGAAAATAAAAAGATTACCGTATATGATTAAAGAGATGTTACAGAAACTATTTTGACTGCTTTGATACCCCGATCAGGGGTTTTTTTATTTCAAAATATCAATATCTTAAAAAGTTTTTATGTTAAGTTTCCGTCTGTTTTCATTATATAACCTTCGGTGTAGAACCCATACCTGTTGCCAATTCCTTTATAAATAGGACTTTGCCAGAGTGGATTTTTTAAGTCTGCGTTTTTATGTCTTTTTCCGTTAATAAGTTAGCCTAATCGACATTTGAAACGGTTTTTAAAATTTACATCCCTATTGAGTTCAGTTGGGTTGCAATAAAAATAGAAAACGTTAAAAAAATGTAAAATTCGACAAAGGATTTTTCATGCAAATTCAAGAAATTACGGAATATATTTATTTTAAGACCGTTTTTGGCGCTTGTCCATTTAATTTAGAAAATGGATATTTGATAAATATAATATAATAAATCTATAAAGATACACGCACGACAAAAAATTTAGCAATCGAGAGGAAGAAAAGTGTGAAATTCAGGTTTGAATATTCCCGGATAGGTGACATCTTTGAGGATTCGGTCAAGGCAGGGAAAGGCTAAAAATTATGGAGAAGGAAAAAATAAAAGTTTTAGTGATTGATGATTCATCGGCATGGATTAAATACATAACTCTTTTGTTGGATTGTGAAGACGATATGATAGTGGTCGGCTCGGCGAGTAATCATAGTGACGGTCTTGATTTACTGAAATTATTAAAGCCGGATATTGTCATCTTGGATTTATATTTTTCAAGCATTGAACCCGAAGGATTGGAATGGATTCATGAAATTAAGTCGATTTCAAATGCCAAAATCATCGTTACAACAAGCTCGGAAAATCCGATTCATGTAGAAAAGGCTCTTTTATCAGGTGCTAAAGACTTTGTGGTTAAGGAAAATTTCAGGAAACTGCCTGTAACCATCCGGGAAGTATTAAAAAGATGGTCAACCGCAGAAGTCATGACGAAAATGGTGGAAAATTATGAAAAACTTCTTGCCCAGCGGGGGGAAGATGAAATATTGGCTCAATTCCAATTGACAGCCAGAGAGAAGGAAGTATTTCGATATTTGGAAGATGATATGAATCGCGCCCAGATTGCCAAAGTGATGTTTTCCACTGAAAATACGATTAAGAATCACATTACCAATATTCTTAAGAAATTAGGAGCCAGTAATACGAAAGAGGCAGTTGAGAAATTCAGAAAAACAAATTGAAAAAGCTGATTCTTAAAGTCCTAGAAAACTAGGACTTTTTTATTTCAAGTTTTTTACATTTTTTAATGGATTCCCTGTTACAATAATGAAATAAAATCATGAAATAATGAAACCAAAGAATCATGTGAAATTTTTCAGGTCCTAGAAAACTAGGACCTGATTTCCATTTATATCCTTTTTTAGTCCTAGAAAACTAGGACTAAATTATTTCAAGCTTTTTACATTTTTTTATGAATTCCCTGCTACGCCAATAAAATAATGAAACCAAAGAATTATGTGAAAACTTTTCGGGTCCTAGAAAACTAGGACCTGATTTCCATTTATATCCTTTTTCAGTCCTAGTTAATCAGGACTTTCCTATCCGATAGATCCTGATATACTTAAACCAAGAAATGGAAATTGAAGGATATTGACAGAAAAAGCAGATATCCGATTTGGTTTAAAACGCAAATGAGGATTGTTTAACTTGAAAGGATGATGCCGGATAGAACCTTTGGCGCTTCCAAAAAAGACTGTTTTGAAAGGAAAATATGAAATTAAACGAAAACTGGCGGCGGGCAATTTCTCCATTGTCTATATAGGCCGGGAATTGGTGAATGGCAGTCCATGTATTATTAAGGAGTTTTTCCCCCATCAGCTTGCATTGCGGGACCTTGATCGCAATAATGTGGTATGCAGATGGCCTAGTTTAAAGGCATGCTACCTAAAATCCCGGAATCATTTTTTTCAAGAGGCGGAAATTTTAAAAGGCTTTCATCACCGGAATATTATCAGGTATATCGACCATTTCTCGGAAAATAACACCGGCTATATCATAACAGCTTATTGCAAGGGGAAAACTTTGGACCAATATATTGAAAACGAACGGGATATTTCGATTACCGCCTTTTTAAAAAATATTATGGTCCCCCTGATTGATGTGATGCGGGAATTACATAAACAGGGAATCATTCATCGTGATATTAAGCCGAACAATATTATGATTGACGAGGAAGGACAACCGGTGATTATCGATTTCGGATCGGCGGTTTACTATCGAAGCTGTGAAAGCAAGCAAATATTTGTAACACCGGGATTTTCACCGCTGGAGTTTTACGCTGAGAATGCCAAACAAGGCCGGTATTCGGATATTTATAGTTGCGCGGCAACCTTATATTACTATTTGTGCGGAAAAGCGCCGAAAGCGGTGTCGGAAAGAGTGATCGAGGACCGGATTGAAGATATTCGCAATTATAATTCGATTATTTCCAAAGCTTTTTCCCATATGGTAATGAAAAATCTTTCACTGGATTACCGGAAAAGAAATTCATCCTTATATTTTTTACGATGTAGCGTTTATCTAGAATATCTGTTACTTAAAATGAAGCGAGCTGGGTAGAAAAACAATTACAGGGCTATTGGGTGATTGGATCGGTTATCAGTTCGTGGGACGGGACTGATTTTTTGTTATCCAAATTGGACGGGGAGGTTTAGCCTGTGCCAATTGGCAATTTTCAGGGCTGTAAAAGTTATATGTTAAGGAGGAGCATAATGGATATTATTCCACAAACTAATCGGACTATCTTATTTGAGGAATTTAACCGGCAAAAACTGGATCTGTTAACCCTTATCGGCGATGTCAAGGGTATCGAGAGCCTGAATGATGAACAGATCAGGGAAATCAATGAACAACTCTTGGTGAAAAATTTTGATGAATTTTTAGAAAAATTTCCTTCGATTGTGTACTCGTTTTTTGATGCCACCAACCAGACGGTAATTTATACGCTGGAGAAACCCGAGAATATCCCTGAAGATTGCATCTCAGAAATCCATTTGGATCAAAATAACGATTTTTTGAAGATGTTGATTACCTTAATAGACACCAAAAGAAGCCAGGGAATTCGAAACGTTGATTTTAAGTTTGAGAAAGTGTTGGATATGATCTCTCCAAAAAAGATCATGGATGATATTAAGCAGGTCCGTAAAGAGATCCATCACCTCTATCACAAATATGAAACACTGGAAGAAGGCGATCCGGTCAAACTGGACCTGGCTGATAAACTCAATTACAAATTTGAAGAAGCCAGTCAGAATTATAACAATGTTTTGGCCATGCTGCCACTGGCGATCGAGGATATTAAAACCCGATTGTTATATGGCAAATCCCAAGCCGATCAAAAGAAGGCCAATAATATCAAGATTGGTATGTTGACCATGGGCGAACATGGTGAATTAAAAATTATTGAGGCGCCTCATAATGAGAACAGCACCGACCTGATGCTCATGGAAGATCAGCGGAACACCAATCTGGTGTCGGTCTTTGAAGAAGATTATCAGGCTATAAGTGAAAATCCTTCCGACTATGTCAAGGATCTGGTGGTGCGGACTTTTTGTCCTTTACCGGCGACCAGTACCGAAATCGATGTGGCCCGGGAAGTCGAAAACTACAACTATTATCTGGAGTTTTACAAAAGCGCTAAAGATGACTTTGTCAAGGCGGCCAAGCCGTTGATTGAAAATATTTTAGGCGTTAAAATGTTTTTCGATCAATATGCCACGAAGGGCCGGGGCATGCATCCATCGCTTTTGGTTACCAACTGCAAGCTGGACATAATGTTGAAATCGAACAATGTACCCAAATTTGAAATGTATTTAAATACCGTTAACAATAAAAACGATTTCTTGGATACCATTTGGTTCGGCATTGTTCCCGCCATCGAAATAGAACCTGTCGTTCAACTGCAAATACGCCGGGAGCGGTTTAAAGGCAATGAAAAGTTTGACATGGAACCGGGAAATACCATTGAATCCCTGAGCATGTTGCTGCAGATATTGGAAAAATATAAGATTCAGGTTTTCTTTAACTTCCAGGCCAGTGATGAAACCACCTTTAATAGCATGGCCACCACCGGGATCGAGCGTTTCATGGAAAAATGCGAGGTTTTGGCCAGACAGTCTTATAGTGAATTTGCCGTTCCCTGTATGCCTAATTTCACGATTATCCCCCGTGAAAAATCGGGAGTCGTTATTGATGCCAAAATGTTGCATACCGAAGAAGGGGTCAGACTTTCCAAGGAAAAAGAGGATATTTTGAAATTGTGGATTGAAGGCGTTTATGTCGATGCGGCTTATGTCGCGGCCGGTTTGGTGGCGGCTTATCAATGCCCGGCGTATCTGCGGGAGTATTTTAAAAATGTTCACAAGGGGTTGCCCGGGGTCCGCTTTGATTTGGAATCCGCCGATAACAATTTCCGGGTCATTACGACGATGGGTAAGGAGATAACGGGCTTCACCAACCGGATTAAAGATCTAATTAATAAAAGCAATTTCGGATTTATCTTTTCATCAGAAAATGCCAGTTTCAAAGGAAAAGATATCAAGCGGATTACAGTTTATAAGGCAAGGACCTTAGCTGTAACTGAAAATGAAGGTTATGAACCGCTATACAAGACACTGGTCAGCACTTTTGTAGAACGGATATTGCGTTATGATTCCAGCGATTTCAAACAGGATAAGATTATTAAGTTTTTCAGCAATCATCCGGAAAGCCAAAAACGGAAATGGGTTGAGGCCAGCGGTTTTGTAAATTCCATTATTCAACCGGGTGACGACATCGGATTTACCATTGATGAAATGGAAAATCTTTGTTATATCAATTTAACTTTCAACGGCAGCACCAAAAATCTGGAAGTAACGATTACCAAAAACACAATTGCTGCCGCAACGAGTAAAGCCAGTTAAGGCTTAAAAGTAAAAACCGGTGATGAATAACCTTTTAATTGAATTGAAGTTAATACTGTAGGTGGTATTAATAATAAAAATGAGGAGGAATTACAATGGCTTTTAAGTTAAAAGTCGAAGGCGGAGAGACAATCGAATTGGGAAAGGATAACATTATTACGGCGGTTTATAAAACGGATACCCCGGATGATTCCAATGCCCGTTCGACCGATGTCAGCACCCAATTGACGATTGTCGGCAGAATTATTACCGCAACCGACGGCGACCAAGCGGATGACACTTTGAAATTGGCGACCTGGTCGCTCATACCTGCGGTGAAAGCCGATAGTTACCGGAAGGTAACTATGGAGGTTTTAGTCGCCGGCCAGGTGGTGCGAAAAATATTTTTTCCAAATGCCTTTGTGGTCGATTACACCGAGGATTTCGGGGCCGATGAGGGCGTGGGGACTTTTAATTTAGTGGTTCGCCAGAAGAAAGACAAGGTTGATGCAACGAAGATCGAAGGCGGCTATGCTGCTGAGATTTAAAGGTTTCAAGCTTAAACAACTTGTTACTCTGGAGGATTGGTTGGAGATCAATCAGCCAATCCTTTCCACAGAATTCAGGATATATAAAATCGGCGGACTGAGGGTGGTTCAAAATGCAAAACTATTATGAAGTCCTCGGTGTGAATCGGAATGCTTCGGTGGAAGAAATTAAAAAAGCCTTTCGGAAACTGGTACGGAAATATCATCCGGATATCAATCCGGGTAATCCGGAGGCGGAAGCAAAGTTTAAAACGATTCATGAAGCATACAGCACATTAAATGATGCAACACGTAAGGAAGCTTATGATGCAAAGTTATACGGGGCACAACCCGCCTCTGGTCCCCGAAAGGCCGGCCATAATGGCCCGGCCGGGTCCAATGAGCGACCGGATGTTGGCTTGGGCGACTTTGAAAAACGCTTTGAGAATTTTTTTAAATTCAATCCCCAGACCAAGGAAGTGTTTCTGAAGGAGGATGGCCCTAACAATACTCCAAAGCCGGCGGATTTTTTTGAGCAGTATTTTAAACCTCGTTCCGGCAAGTGAAATTGCAAATTTGATTGAATCCAGAAAAGCCTACACCATTCATGGGGGTGTTTACGATAAATAAATTTTTAGAAGTGATAAATTTACCGCGTTATATAAAACGCTATTTTATTATTAAAAGAATTGAAAATTATACCCAAGACCGGCGCAAAAGAGTGATTATTTTTTTTCTGAATCTTTGGATGGTGGGAATTATCGTTCTCACTTTCGGTTATCTTTTGTTCGCCAGACTGAGCTTTATGCTCAAAGTATTTGGCGCTTTACTTGGAGTTTTTTTGATTATATACGGACTGGTTAAAATTTCTCGTTTTGTCCGCAAATATGATCAGAACCATAACAGTATCAGCAAGTTGATTTTGAAAGATCGGGAAGGCCGCAATACCCAAACATGGGATTTGCGCCGTAAAACATCGTTGGTGATCGGCAAGAGTTTAGAGTATGACGTGGACATCAATTTAGAGGATGCGGACTACGCATCGTTAATCAGCAAAGAGCATGCGATTCTTAATTGCGTAGATGACAGTTGGTACGTTGAGGACATTGGTTCCACCAACGGCAGCGGTATCAAAAAGGGCGGCGAGAATTCCAAAGCCCGTATCGAACCGGGAAAACCCTACAAGTTAAATTCGGGGGATATCATTTATATTGCCAATACTCAAATTTTGGTGAAATAAACCGGCATTCTTCTTGACGACGATTCTATAACAAACGGAGGAATTCAAAATGAATTTAGTGAGATGTCCCAACGGTCATATTTATAGTACACGCACGCATGGACATAAATGCCCATATTGCAACAATGTCGTGGAAAATGGAACCAAGAACGGTCCGGGGACTAGCCGTAAGATGCAGACTGTTTCTCAGACTCAAAATAATGACGGTGACGGCGATGTTCGAACCACGGCCTATTGGGATGATAAGGCAGGCTCCGATCAAGTCGTCGGCTGGCTGGTATGTATTGAGGGACCCCAGCGCGGCATGGATTACCGGATTCGGCCCGAAAAAAATTTTATTGGGCGCTCGGAGGAGATGCATATCCATATCAACGGCGATAATTCGATCTCCCGGCGTAATCATGCGGTTATCAGTTATAACCCGATGGAACGCAATTTTTTCCTGATTCCCGGGGGCGGGGTGGGTTTGGTTTACCAAAACAACGAGGCAATTTATTCCCCGGTGGAATTGGCGGCTTATGACGTCATTCAAATGGGGCACAGCAAATTTGTATTTGTCCCCTTATGCGGGATGCATTTCGATTGGGACAGTGATGACAAAGACAATAAGGATGTTAGGGAACCGGGATGAATATTCACAATCCAAATAACATGTTGCTTTTCTTAATTTTTTTACTCCTAATGGGGTGGCTGGTCCGATGGTTGGTACTGAGAAGGTGTAGGAAAACAGTGATCGAGATTGGCAACGCCCAAACTATCGGGGATCGCAAAGAACAGGAAGACTCTTTTGCGACTATCGTCCATGAAGATCGGGTCCTGGCAGTGTTGGCCGATGGAATGGGCGGCTACTCTTATGGCAAGGCGGCCAGCAATCTGGCAGTGGACACTTTTGTGCGGGAATTTACCAGGACCGCCAACCGGCAACAGCCGCCCGTCGCTTTTTTTCGTAATACCGCTTATTTAAGCAATCAAAAATTGCTTGAAAAAAATAAAGGAACCAAAAGTGGTACGACTTTGGTGGCGGTTATTATTGCCGGAGGCTATCTCAACTGGGCTTCTATCGGGGACAGCGCGATTATGTTACTTCGAAGCGGCGATTTTATTCATCTCAATCAAAAGCAGATTTTTCAGTCTTTACTTGAAAAGCGGTACTTATCCGGAGAGATCAGCCGGGAGGAACTGCTCAATCACCCCAAAAAGAAGCAATTGTCCAATTATATCGGCTACGAAGGCTTCAGGGATATTGAAATCAACCGGCAATCCATTAAATTACGGTCCGGTGATAAAGTCGTGCTATGCTGCGACGGGGTATATAACAATGTCACTGAAATGGAAATGGAAAAAATCCTTTCCCGGAATATGTCGCCCAATCAAGCGGCTGAAGAGATTATTTCCCTGGTGGAGCAAAAGAATGTTGCCCATCAGGATAATGCAACGATTATCATTTTGGAAAACCATCATTTGGACTAACCCTATAAGGCGGGACATATTGGGTGAACGGGAGACCGGATGAATAAAGGATATTATCAAGAAATTAGCATTTCGATCCAATCCGTTGAAAAATCTGCTCATACGGTTAAAATTTTCTGCCGGATGAAGTTTGAATGGTAGAAAAACCGGCGGCGGGAAATTTGGAGACGGATTGAAATAAATTTCTTTCAGATATATCACAATATCTGAAAGTACTTCCCCTCCTTCGGAGGCTGGCTGAAAAATGGTTTAAAGTCAATAAGATTGCAAGATATGGCTTTGTAAGTCTTAAACGTTTATATATTGCCTATCTTATCGAAAAAGATCACTTTTTGGACAGCCCCCTTTAAACTTAGAAATCGAACTGGGCCGGCGTTGGAACGTAAAAGTTTTTTGAACGAAGAAGATTCTAAGCTTGAATGCAATATGGCCCGGATAAACTATAAACGTTGCAGCGCATAGGTTACCAAATAGCAGTTACCCTAATGGATAACCTAAAATATACGGAGGCATACGATGCGCAAAAACAGCAGTGAATTTGTAACCAGCTTTGTTTCCGAAGCAGGGACGTTTCGGACCAATAAAGACTATTTCGCTTATGCGGAAATGGATGATTTGGCTTGTTGGATTGCCGCCGACGGGATTGATTCGGATGAAGCCAAAAACAGCGCCGAGATTGCAGCCCAGTCCATATTTTCTGAATTACTGGAACATCCAGTGCTCTCCCGCAGAAAGCTGAAAAAATATTTAAAAAACGCGCATAAGGCTTTAAAAGCGGAGAGTCGGAGCGTGCGGTTAAAGGTGAGCATGGTGATCATGGTCACCGATTATTCGAAAATGATTTGGGCTTCTACCGGTAATGCCCGATTCTATCATTTCCGCAACCGCAGACTGGATTTTAAAAGCAGGGATCAAAGCATTGCCCAGTTGATGATGGAATCCAGCCGGATCAGCGAGGATGAGCTGGGTGAAAATGTGGAGCGAAATAATCTCACCAATTATCTGGGCACGAACAAAAGGCTGAAAATCCGCGTCTCGAAAAAGTTTTACTTAAATGACGGGGATGCGGTTTTGCTGTGCACCGCCGGATTTTGGGAAAATATCAATAATGTGAAAAT
>DNPQ01000041.1 GCA_003501335.1 Bacillota bacterium | reverse complement strand
GGAACGGGCAGAATCAGTCCCTGATATAGCCGTTTTAAAGGAAATTGCAGGGTTATTCGATGTCAGTATGGATTATCTTTTAGAGGTAGACCACACAAAAGGCGAAGCTAGTTTTCAAAGCGTTTCAAAACACAAAAGGCGCAATCGCCTTATCATCACATTACTATCGACTTCGCTCGTATTTCTGATAGCCACACTTATCTTTGTATTTTGGGAACTCAGTTCGCTTAAGCTTAGTCAGCCATCCTGGATAGCTTATGTATATTCTCTTCCGATTGCGTTTACTGTTTTGTTGGTGTTTAACACTATTTGGGGCAAATGGAAAACCAATTTTGCAATTATCTCCTCACTGGTATGGAGTATTCTATTGGCAGTATACTTATCTTTTCCTTCCCAGAACAAAGGGCTTATTTTTATAATTGGTATCCCGACGCAGATTATCATCCTATTGTGGGCCAACTATAAATTAAAGGGGAAATAATATCCCGTAAGCTTATTCACACTTGCGCTTTTTTAAAGCCACCACATACTCCACCGACGGTTCAAAGCCCACAATACAACCGGTATCGACCCGTAGACGTTCCCCCGAAGCCCACTGCCTTAGTATAATCATCCCGCCGGCATGAATGAAAGCCAGGCCATCACCGGTCAGCCGTTAAAATAAAACCTTCGCCGCCGAAAAGACCGGCGCCGATCTTTTTCGTAAAAGCCACCTCAATCTCGATACCCTGGGCCGCACACAAAAAGGCATTTTTTTGACAAATTAAATTTTCTCCGAGCTTATCGAGTTCCAAGGGAATTATCTTCCCAGGGTAGGGAGTACCGAAACTGACATGTCTCTTGCAACGGCCGTTGTTCAAAAAAGCCGTGATTAAAAAACTGTCGCCGGTCAGCATGCGTTTAAACCCCTGGAACAAACCTCCTCCAGCCGATGTCTGCATCATGATGTCATCTTCCATCATCATCATCGCCCCGGTTTCTGCCCGAACTCCTTCGCCCGGGTCAAGCTCCTACCTAGACCAGCTGCATGTCATCACCATAAATTTTATAATCAATAATATCTGACATTGTATTATCTCCTTCCACTTGATAGCTGATCAATCATAAAGGTAATCCCTACAGCAAGTTCCCGAGGGGACTTTCACCCGTTAAACCTCGCCCCGGAAATACCAAAAGGGCCCTTCCGGATTCCGGACACGGCCCTTTTGGTCAATCATTTTATCAAAAACCTACAAATTAAAATTTATAACTAGCTCCGAGAGTGAACGCTCCTATATTGCCGTCAACTTTGTCTTTCTCTCTGGTAATGTCAACATCAGAACCAGGTCCATCATACTTGCCCGAAAGCAGATATGCGCGATATCCTAAACCAAGGCCCCAATTGTCAGTCAATGCATAATTGTATTTTAATTTTATTTCCGTTAAAGAAGGATCATCAAGTCCCATGACGTATGCGCCTACCAAAGAATAGGCCACCGTACCTTGGAGCGAAGCTTTGTCTGAAAAATTGACAGTCCCATCCACGCCTATCATATTACCACTTATATTATTTTTGCTTTTACTACTACTACCATTTTCCTTAACTGTTTCTTTATAGCTAAGATCGAGAACTCCCATAGTTAAATCCAACTTAAACCGATTTTGATCTACGACCCGGTAACCGCCCTTTACTTCCGCCACCACTAAATCTTCACTGTAATTATCATCAGGATCTTTAACCCCATTTTCTTTGGATGAATATTCATCGGTGCTCCACAATCCGTACTCAGCACCGAGTTTAAACTTATCAAGCGATGTTTCAAAACCCAATAAGAGCCCTGATAAATCTCCTACATACTTAGTTTTGTTTGGACCATCAACAGTTCCATCGGAAAAATAAGCAGTAAATTTGTCAGTTAAATTAAAATTACTGCCTCCTACCACGTCCAGGGAAACCTTGTTCTCGGCCTGGACGGCTACGGCAACGCCGAGCAACATACAACCTGTCATCATTAAACTAATTAATTTTTTCACCAGATTATTTCTCCTTTAAATTTTAATATTATTATTTTACCACCCTCTTAAAATAAAGTAAAATATAATTAATATTATGATATATTGACAACATTTCTTTACTACCTACAATTATAAAAATAACGATCATTTTCCGAAAACTCCTTGATCAAATGTAAATCGTTAAATCTGATCCAGTTTGTCAATAATTTCTCTAAATTACATTAATATTGTCATTCCAGTAAAAGCGACCTTACGCTTCCCTGAACATATTAAAACTAGCTGCTTCAACGCAAATGCTCTCTGTAAAACCAAGTAATTGAGAAACTGCGACCCAGATTTTTTGAGGAGATGAAAGTACAAGTTGTGTTCTTAATGAAAACACACAGCCAAAAAAGTTGGGGAGTCGTCGAGGACTTACATAGCGAAAAAATGCTTTACCAAGTGAATTGCCTTCATACATGTCATTAATTAATTTTCTCCCGGCTGATTTGGTTTTTCGCTCTCATGAAAGCATTGACTTTTTCCGATCCAATCAACATAACGATGATATAAGCTGCAAGAAAAAATGGTAAAATCAGCATCGTAGCCCGAGAGGCAATCCATCCAAGCAACGGCGGTAAAAAGGTACTGCCGGTATAGGCCACGGCCATTTGGTAGCCCATAACTGTTTGCGAGTTTGCAGACCCAAAACGCCACGGCGTTTCATGCAGCATGCAAGGATAAATCGGGGCGCATCCTAATCCGGCCAAAATAAAACCGCCCAGGGCGCAGAAGGTTGGTAAAGGCAGTAAAAGAAGCACTGCGCCAGCGAGGGCAATGATTTGTCCCATCCGAATCAGGGTGACGTTGCTGAGTTTCATCGTAACAAATCCGGCAATCAGTCTGCCAACGGTGATCCCCGCGTAATACAGGGATACCCACTCTGCTGCTGTCGCTGCAGGCAACCCTTTAATAGTGACCAGGAAACTACCGCCCCACAAGCCCAACGTCGATTCGGTGCCGCAATAAAATAAAAAAGCCATCAAAGCGGGTTTGACCCCTTTCAGCTGTAAAAGCTTTGGAGCCTTCTCCGTTTCCGGGGACAAATCCTTTTCGATATCCGGGACTTGGTTGGAAGCGGCCCGGCAGTTTGCACCGTTTTCCGCCCGCTTCCATAGAGGCAAAGTGAAAAAAAGCAATAGCGTCAGGCTAAACTGGATAATAGAAATCGTAAGATATCCGCCGCGCCAGGCATTTTGACCGGCAATAAACCGCGCCATAATAATCGGCCCAATGGTAGCTCCTACTCCCCAGAAACAATGCAGCCAGCTCATATGATGCGCCTGATAATGGCTAGCAACATAATTATTTAAGGCTGCATCGACCGAACCTGCTCCCAGACCCAGTGGAACCGCCAATACTATCATCCAAAACAGGGATGGCGCCAGCGAAAAACCCAACAAGGTGCCGGCAGTCATGAAACAACTGATAAAGGTAACCTTACCGGTGCCTAAACGCTTGATTACAATGCCGCTGGCTAAACTGGAAAGAATCGTACCGGCGGCGATCGTCATGGAGACGAAGCCTGCCGCCGCCAAGGGCGCTTTCAGATTGATTTGCATCACCGGCCAGGCCGCTCCCAGTAACGAATCGGGTAAACCTAAGCTGATAAAGGCCAAATAGATGATGATTAAAAAAAAGGTCGCCATAAACGTTTGAGCTCCTTTATCTTTTCTCTATTGGACCTATATCAATAGTATAGGCACTACCAATAGAATCATTTTCAAAGTATGAAATGATTCTCCATCTTTTATGAAGTCTCCTGTTACCAAGGCCTTTTTAAAAGGCCAAATCCGAAAATCGAATGGACCCAAACAGACATTCATTAGCAATAAAACGGGCCTGTTTGTTTGGAAATCCGAACCAAAGGAGGTATCAATCTGGTTTTTTTATTTTTTAGACAACATTGCCAACATGCCCCACCTATTTGACATGTGCCACATTGCCACAAAAAAAGCCTTGAACTCCGTATTTTCTTGAAAAAAAACGGCGGCTTTGATTTTTTATTTCAAAACCGCCGTTAGGCCACTTTCATTTTCTTCAGCGCATAGGTAGCGGACCGCCATCCCAACAGGTTTTTTATTTCCGTTGAGAGGATGATCCTTTATAGGCTTATTTGTTTTTTCAATCTCCTTAGTGCCCATGTAAAGCTGATCAGACACATTATGGCCAACAGGAGAATGGCCCCTAAAATATCTTTGATGACAATATTTTTCTGTAAAATCAAGTCCCGTAAAGCGGTAATAATATGAGTAAACGGGTTTAGCTTAACTGCAATCGCCAATCCCCCGGATAATCGGTCTGCCGGAAATAATGCCGTGCTTAGAAAAAAGATCGGCAGGACCACCGCGTTCATCACCGTTTCGTAAACGACCTCATTGGGAAGGCAAAGGCTTATCGCATAGGTCAGTCCTGCTATAAAAAATGCCGTCATCAATACCAGTAAAGCCATGAAGAGCAATCCTTCCAATCCCGAAGCAATTTTTACAGCAAAGAACAGACTGACAAGGTACATCATGGCAACTTCAAAAAAAGCGCATCCAACCGCCTCTAACACTTGACCGAGTACAATCGAACTTCTTGGCACCGGGGCAATCAATACCCGGTAAAAGCTGCCGTCCGTTTTCATCAGGTAATTCA
>DNPQ01000323.1:9920-10306 GCA_003501335.1 Bacillota bacterium | reverse complement strand
TCTTCTGGTCGATGCTTTAGTCCAGCAAGGATTTCATCCGGAAGAAATAGACAAAGCCTTTAAACTTTTATATTCACTTCCCAATGTTTTAAAAACGGATGTTGAAGAATTAGAAGATTTAACTGGTTTGGAGGACGGTCATCGTATTTTTAGTCCAACGGAACAAAAAAAGCTTACTTTGACTTGCCAGGGGGAAATTCTGCGCCTTTTTAACAGTTCTTTGTTAACTTTAAATGAATTGGAAAAAGTTTTAGCGGAAGCTTTACAAATGGAAGCCAATGAGGTTGGCCTCAAAGAATTAGAACAGATATTGTATAAAGTCATAGCGGATGAGGAACGATTATTAATGATAATACCTCATCCGGTAGAAATGGGCCCATCATTTT
>DNPQ01000323.1:6052-9679 GCA_003501335.1 Bacillota bacterium | reverse complement strand
CCGGTAGAAATGGGCCCATCATTTTTATTAAACTGACAAAATTAACTTGCAACTTCGGGTTATTCGATAACCCTTTTTTTATGGGTCAATTTGGTTTATAAAGGTAATGGGGGTATCTTTTATGAAAACATTAGTTATCGTTGAATCGCCGGCAAAAGCAAAGACCATTGAAAAGTATCTCGGTAAAAAATACATGGTTAGAGCTTCAATGGGCCATGTTGTGGATTTACCGAAAAGTCAATTTGGGGTTGATATTCAAAATGGTTTTAAGCCCAAATATATTACGATTCGGGGCAAAGGAAAGATTATTCAAGAATTAAAAGATTCTGTTAAAAAGGCTGAAAAGGTTTTACTCGCCACCGACCCTGATCGCGAAGGCGAAGCGATTTCTTGGCATTTAGCCAATAGTTTAGATTTGAAATTGAATCAATTAAATCGGATTGAATTTCATGAAATAACAAAAAAAGCAATTGAAAGCTCAATTAAAAATCCTCGGAAAATTGATTTGGACCGGGTGAATGCCCAACAAGCAAGGCGTATTTTAGACCGGATCGTCGGTTATGAATTAAGCCCGTTACTTTGGAAGAAAGTTAGACGAGGTCTAAGCGCCGGACGGGTTCAGTCCGTAGCTGTTCGCTTGGTCTGTGAACGTGAGCAGGAGATCCAGAATTTTAAGCCCGAAGAGTATTGGAGCATCACGGGTAATTTTAGCACTCCCCAAAAAGAGTTGTTTTCTGCGAAACTCGCTACAATTGGCAAAAAGAAACTTAATGTAACCAACGCCAAAGATGCGAAACAAATTGAAGCCGATATCAAAAAGAACCAGTTTACCGTTGCTGAAATCAAAAAAAAGGAACGGCTGCGATTTCCGGCGCCGCCTTTTACCACCAGCAGCCTACAACAGGAAGCAGCGCGCAAACATGGTTTTGGTCCCAGAAAAACCATGATGATTGCCCAGCAGTTATACGAAGGCTTGGAAATTGGTGAATCCGGAGTTGAAGGATTGATATCTTATATGCGTACGGATTCAGTAAGGGTCGCTGAAGAAGCCCAGACTCTTGCCAGAGAGGTTATCAAAGAACGTTACGGTCAAAATTTTTTACCGGAGACCATACCGGTTTATAAAACGAAAACTGCTGGTGCTCAGGAAGCGCATGAAGCAATCCGGCCGACCAACGTAACCCGTATTCCTGAATCGCTGAAAGCATTTTTGAATAAAGATCAATTTCGGCTCTATCAGCTTATCTGGAGCCGTTTTATTGCCAGCCAAATGAAACCGGCGGTTTTTGATACGGTTGCTGCTGATATTCGTGGCGGTGATTATGTATTTCGGGCTAATGGCAATGTTTTGAAGTTCCGGGGCTTTCTTGGCGTTTATCAAGAAGGTAAGGACGATGAAATTCCAGAGGAGGAAGCCCAATTACCGGAATTAAAAGTGCAGGATGTTGTTAATTTGGTTAAAATTGATCCCAAACAGCATTTTACCCAGCCGCCACCAAGATATACTGAAGCGACACTTATTAAAATGCTTGAGGAGAAGGGAATCGGTAGACCGAGTACCTTTGCGCCTACGATTGATACCATTTTAAAACGTAATTATGTTTTAATGGAAGAAAAACGGTTAAAACCTACAGATTTGGGGCAAGTCGTGGTTGATTTACTGAAACAAAAATTTCCTGAAGTTGTCGACTATGATTTTACCGCTGGTATGGAAGAAAAATTAGACAAAATAGCTGAAGGCGATATTGATTGGGTTAAGGTTTTGGCTGAATTTTATGATCCTTTTAGTGAAGAAGTGAAAACGGCTTTCGAGGATGTGGAACGCATTGAATTACCGCAGGAAGAAAGCACAGTTATCTGCGAAAAATGTGGCCGCACGATGGTTTATAAATATGGTCGTTTTGGAAAATTTTTAGCTTGTCCCGGTTATCCAGAGTGCAAAAATACCAAGCCCATCCGGAAAGAGATGGGGGTTAGCTGTCCGAAATGCGGAACCGGGCAAATTATGGAACGTAAATCAAAAAAAGGCCGGTTTTTTTACGGTTGCAACCAATACCCCGCGTGTGACTTTGTAAGTTGGGAGCGTCCCTATAAAACCCCTTGTCCCAAATGTGGCAGTATGTGTGTTTTAAAAGGAAGTAAAGATAATAAAATGATTGTTTGCTTAAAAGAAGGTTGCGGATATACCGCTAAATTTGAGGAACAGGGTGAGGATGATTGAATCCCGTTAAAGTTATTGGTGCAGGTCTTGCTGGTGCAGAGGCTACCTGGCAGCTCATCAGCAGAGGAATCCCGGTTCAGCTTTGGGAAATGCGACCGGAACACCTTACACCGGCTCATAAAACCGGACAATTTGCAGAATTAGTTTGCAGTAATTCTTTACGGGGTGCTTCCTTAGAAAATGCAGTGGGTTTATTAAAGGAAGAAATGCGGCTTTTCAATTCATTAATCATGAAGGCTGCACTACAAACCGAAGTTCCGGCGGGAGGCGCTCTGGCTGTTAACCGGGAACAATTTGCTGATTATGTGACCGATACTCTTTCAAACCATCCTCTGGTCGAAATCAAACGCTCTGAAATCGTCGATATTCCAGACGGGTTGACAATCATCGCCACAGGCCCTTTAACATCCCCCACATTATCAAAAGCAATTCTAAACCTTATTGGACGAGATTATTTTTATTTTTACGATGCTGCAGCCCCTATTGTGACGGCAGACTCATTGGACCATTCTACCGCTTTTCCGGCTTCACGGTATGATAAGGGGGAAGGTGTTTATTTAAATTGCCCCTTTACGAAGGAAGAATATCAACAATTTTGGAATGATCTCGTTTTAGCCCAGGTTGCGGAGGGTCATTTACCCAGTGAACGAAGGATCTTTTTTGAAGGCTGTATGCCGATTGAAGTCTTAGCTTCCAGAGGAATCGATACCATGCGCTACGGCCCTATGAAACCGGTGGGCATTAATGATCCGAAGACGGGTAAATGGCCCTATGCCATCGTGCAACTTAGGCCCGAAGATCAAGAAAACAGTTTATATAATTTAGTAGGATTTCAAACCCATTTGCAATGGGGAGAACAGCAACGGGTTTTCCGTAAAATCCCGGGATTACAAAATGCCGAGTTCGTAAGATATGGAGTCATGCATCGCAATACTTATCTAAACGCACCAGTTGTTTTAAATACCACCTTCCAGTCCAAGCTTAGAAATGATCTGTTTTTTGCCGGTCAGATGACTGGCGTAGAAGGATATGTAGAATCAAGCGCTTCCGGTTTACTGGCCGGCATCAATTGTGCTCAATTGGCAATGGGAAAACCGCTTATCGAATTTCCTCCTGAAACAGCCATCGGGGCTTTGGCAAATTATATTTGCAATGCCGATCCGAAATATTTTCAACCGATGAATGTTAACTACGGTCTATTTCCACCCTTGTCAGAGGTTATCAGGGGCAAAAAAGAAAAAAGAATGGCCCTGGCCGATCGATCTTTACTGAAAATTCGTGAATTGAATTTAATTTAGTAAAAGATTTCCAAATCAATGGCCTATTGTTAAATTTCGGTTTTTGTTGTCATTTTTCGTCAATTGTGTTATGATTGAGGGCGAGAATAAATGCTTCAATTGGAAAAC
>DNPQ01000323.1:0-5763 GCA_003501335.1 Bacillota bacterium | reverse complement strand
TTTACCTGCGGATTAGCAAGAATTATTCTCTAAACACATTAGAAAGTTATGGCTTGGATTTACGACAATTTTCAACTTTTTTCGACAAAGAGTCTGTTTCAATAGAACAAGTCGATCATCTTTTCATTCGAAGATATTTGGCTAAATTAAAAGAAGAACAATTAGCCCGTCGTTCTATTGCCAGAAAGATTTCTTGTTTACGATCTTTTTTTAAATTTCTATGTCGACAGGGTTATTTAACCAATAATCCGATTTTTGGTGTTTCTACACCGAAGCAGGAAAAACGTTTACCGGAATTTTTATATCCTGAAGAACTGGATAATTTACTGAAACTTCCAGACTTAACACGCGTTTTAGGTATTAGGGATCAAGCAATTTTGGAAGTTTTTTATTCAAGCGGTCTCCGTTTACAGGAATTGGTTGGCTTAACATTGGTTGACCTAGACTTGGATGGGGGTTACTTGCGGGTTTACGGGAAAGGAGCCAAAGAACGTCTTGTTCCTCTTGGCGGTTGCGCGAAACGAGCTTTGATTAAATATTTGAAAGAGGTGAGACCGCAATTAATTTCGAAAGAAAATAGCTCTAAACAAACGATGAATGTCTTTTTAAATTATCGGGGCACACGTTTGAGTGGCCGAAGTATTCAAAGATTAATGGACAAATATTTACAGCAATTGGCCCTCCATCGTAAAATAAGTCCACATACTCTCCGGCATACTTTCGCGACTCATTTATTGGAAAACGGCGCCGATTTAAGAGTGGTGCAGGAATTATTAGGTCACGTAGATATTTCTAGCACCCAAATTTATACTCATTTGACTAAAGAAAGAATTCGCGCAGTTTATCTAAAAAGTCATCCTAGAGCGTAAATCATAGCTTTGCGAAATTTATGAAATACTAAACTAAATATTAAAATTGGGAAACATGAGGAGAGATGTGTTATGTCTTTATTGCAAAAGATACAAGATTTGGAAGATGTGTTAAAAAAGGAACAACTGACCGTAGACGACTTGGTAGCGGCAATCTCCAGTGAAATTGCCTGTAACAGTTATTTGGTTAGTGCTGAAGGTAAAATACTGAGTTATTCTTTAGCGGGCAGTAATTCCGACAAAAATGCTGATTTGGCTTTAAAGCTTGAATTTAAACAACGAGTTGGTTTTGTTTTTCAAACCGTGGCTAATTTACCTTTGGAAGCAAACTTTTTAGAAAATGATAATAGCTTTGCACCCAATACCCATATGGCGATTGTACCCATTCACCATTTGACCTCTACAGCCGGACATCTTTTATTGACCAAAAAAGCTCAGCAATTTTCGGAAGAGGAACTTATATTAGCAGAGGCTTCTTCACTGATAGCGGGTATTTATTTATATGAAAAAGCTAATGAAAATAATTCCGATTCCCAGCACAATAATATTGAGATGGTATTGGAATCATTGTCTTTTTCGGAAATTAAGGCGATTCATAGTGTATTTACAGAATTGAATGGTTTGGAAGGATTTTTGGTTGCCAGCAAAATTGCAGACCGGATTGGAATCTCTCGTTCGGTGATAGTTAATGCCATGCGTAAACTGGAAAGCGCCGGAATCGTTAATTCTCGTTCCCTTGGAATTAAGGGAACTTATATTAAAATAAAAAATAGCTCCTTCCTTGAGGCTTTAAAATTGAAGGTTCGATAAACTAAAATACAAGCGAATCATGACCCCTATATTGGTGGAAGATTAGCTAGAAAAGCACTACTTATCTTAGAACTTTAAAAGTAGTGCTTTTTTATTTTCCACTCTGGCTGGAAGGAAAGAATTTAAATCCGTAGAATTTTATTTTTATCCATTTTAGTTCACTTATCTTGAAATGATTTCAGTGTAGTTGCATTGGGTAAAATTTTTGATTGAATTTACTTGGGATTTAAAAATGTCAGATAATTAAAAACAAAGTTATACATGCATATGCATAGAAATATGATGCCGGGCTGTGTTGTTTTACCTTGGTTAAGCAAAAGTAGAGAAACCGGGTTAAAAGTATTTTCTAAGTGGGTGAAAGATTGGTTGATTCAGGTTGTATATTACCAAAGTATTCACAGATAAAAGAATACTTAAAAAAACAAATTCGTCAAGGGGAAATAGTTTATAGGCAGCAACTGGCTTCGGAGAATATTCTGGCGAAACAGTTTGGAATGAGTCGTCAAACAGTCCGTAAGGCCCTTGGGGATTTGGAAAATGAAGGTTGGATCGAGCGGGAACAGGGAAGAGGTACTTTTTGTATTTATCGGGAAAGGGTAGCCAGAGGGAATATTGCCGTATTGGCTACTTATATTTCTGAATACATATTTCCGACACTCATTCGCGGTATTGAAGAAGTATTAAGCGCAGCCGGATATACTTTAATTTTAGCCAATACAAATAATGACAAAGTAAAAGAGGCGCTATGTCTTGAAAATATTCTGAATCAGGATATTGCCGGGGTCATCATTGAGCCTGCTAAAAGTTCGCAAATGAATGTGAATATTGATTATTTCCGCGAATTTGAGCGGCGGCGGATTCCTTATTTGATGGTCCATGCATTTTTTAACGATTTAGACCCGGCTTATATTATGATGGACGATTATCAAGGCGGTTATTTGGCGGCTCAGTATTTAATCCAGATAGGTCATCGGGAGATTGCCGCTATATTGAAATCTGATGATCGGCAGGGAGTGAGTCGGCAGGCTGGATTTTTGGCAGCCTTGAATGACTATCATATTTCTATAAGACACGGATTCTTGGGCAATTACCAAACTGAACAGTTATTATCGTATCCCTATCAATTTACCAGAAATTTGCTGCAAAAAAAGCCTCGACCTACCGCACTGATTTGTTATAATGACCAAATTGCGCTGAAAGTGATGGAGGCAATTCGGGATGAAGGGCTTAAAATCCCTGATGATATTTCAATTATCGGTTACGATGATTCCAGCCTGGCAACTGCCTCGGAAATAAAGCTGACGACGATTAAACATCCTAAAGCCGATATGGGCCGCCAGGCGGCAAAATTTATGATCGATATGGTTGAAGGGAAAGTTTTGAAACCAAGGTTTGTTTATCAGCCCGAAATCATCATTAGAAGTTCATGCCGTTCTTTATGTTTATGAATTCAAATCAAAGATATTTTATAAAAATAAAAATTACTATAGAGGAATCTTGACTCCATAGGTTGAATTTTTGATATATAAGTTGTACGTACATGTTGTTTTTAACGAAATATTTTTTATCAGAACAGACTGTTGGTTAATATTTTTGAATAAAAAGCAAGGGGGAGTTAGAATGGATCAGGAATTAAGCAAAGTTAAAAATGCCATTATTAACGGCCAAACAGTAATCGGGATTGAATTGGGATCGACCCGAATCAAAACGGTTCTAATCGATGGGGCAAATACACCGATCGCATCCGGCAGCCATGATTGGGAAAATAGTTATGTTAATAATATTTGGACTTATAGTATAGAGGATATCTGGAGGGGCGTGCAAGACAGTTATCTAAAAATGGCAACCAATGTCAAAGAGCAATATGGAGTCCCTCTCCAAACTGTGGCCTCCATCGGTATCAGCGGCATGATGCATGGCTATATGGTTTTCGACCGGAATGAAAAACTTTTAACACCCTTCCGAACTTGGCGCAATAATATTACCGGGCCGGCTTCCGAAGCACTGACAAAATTGTTTACCTATCCTATTCCGCAAAGGTGGAGTATTGCCCATCTTTATCAAGCGATCCTGAATCATGAAACGCATATCCCCGAAATTCAAACCATGACAACCTTGGCGGGATATATCCATTGGAAACTGACCGGGCGGAAAGTTTTGGGAGTTGGTGAAGCATCGGGTGTTTTCCCTATTGACTTAAAAACCAAAAAGTTCAATTTGCAAATGATTAAGCAGTTTAATGAGCTGATCGGGCCCTCTCATTATCCCTGGCTCTTGGAAGGCATCCTGCCGACAGTTCTGATGGCCGGTGAAAAAGCTGGCGAACTCACGGCAGCCGGGGCAAAGCTTCTTGATGTCAGCGGTCAGCTACAACCGGGCATTCCGCTTTGTCCGCCTGAAGGTGATGCCGGGACAGGAATGGTGGCCACCAATAGCATATCAGTTCGTACCGGGAATGTATCCGCGGGAACATCTGTCTTTGCGATGATTGTGCTTGAAAAGGAACTGTCCAAGGTGTATCCGGAGATTGATCTGGTCACGACGCCAGAGGGTGAACTGGTGGCCATGGCGCATTCCAATAACTGCACATCCAATTACGATGCTTGGATGGGTTTGTTTTCTGAAGTTATCAAGGCCCTAGGCATGAAGGTTGAAAAGCCGAAACTTTATGATACTTTACTTTCCATGGCGTTAGAGGGCGATCCGGATTGTGGGGGTCTATTAGCTTACGGCTACATTTCCGGCGAACATATCACTCATTTTGAAGAAGGCCGTCCCATGTTTGTGCGTTCATCCAGCGGCAACTTCAATCTGGCCAATTTTATGCGGGTGAATTTATTTACATCACTCGGCGCCATGAAAATCGGCTTGAACATTTTGTTTGATAAAGAATCCGTTAAGGTTGATCGAATCACAGGCCATGGTGGTTTTTTTAAGACTAAGGATGTAGGACAGAAGATTATGGCGGCTGCCTTTAATGTTCCCGTATCAACGATGGAAACTGCCGGAGAGGGCGGAGCCTGGGGTATCGCTTTGCTCGCATCTTATATGGTCCATCGGGGGAATAACGAATCGCTGGGGGATTTCCTGGAACAAAAAGCTTTTGTCGGAAAGCAGGGAAGTTCGATCACCCCAGATCCAGCTGATGTAGTAGGTTTTAACGAATTTATGAAACGCTATATCGGGGGACTGGCTATTGAAAGGTCAGCAGTGGAAAATTTGCAATAAATAGCCGGAGCGTATCCGGCACAGTCAGATCTGTTAACTAAGGGAGTTGATTCGCTTTGTTGGAAAATTTGAAAGAGCAGGTTTTAGAAGCCAATTTAGAGCTTAATCGACGTAATTTAGTGGTTTATACCTGGGGAAACGCCAGCGGGATTGACCGGGACAAAGGCCTGTTCGTTATTAAGCCCAGCGGCGTGGCCTATGATGAGTTGCGGGCCGATATGATGGTGGTGGTAGACTTAACCGGCAAAGTGGTGGAGGGTACTTTAAATCCTTCTTCGGATACACCTACTCATTTGTATTTATATCAGAATTTCCCGAAGATCGGTGGAGTTGTTCATACCCATTCTTCAATGGCTACGGCGTGGGCTCAGGCAAATATGGGAATTCCTTGTTATGGAACTACTCATGCCGATTATTTTTACGGTGAAATTCCCTGTGCCCGGGGTCTTACGCAAGCGGAAATCGAAGGTGAATATGAGCTCAATACCGGCAAAGTCATCGTCGAGCGTTTCCGGGATCTGAATTATGAATATGTTCCTGGAGTTTTAGTCGCCAATCACGCCCCATTTACATGGGGAAAGGATGCGGCGGAAGCGGTTCATAACAGTGTCGTCCTGGAAGAAGTGGCCAAAATGGGACTGGCAGCCAGACAATTAAATCCGCAAGTTAAGCCGGTGTCACAATACTTATTGGATAAGCATTTCCTGCGCAAGCATGGTAAAAATGCTTATTACGGGCAAAGCAAGTCCCGTCATTAGAGAGATTGGCTTTTTAATAGCAAGCGATTATGATCAGGGGGCTGTTCCAAGAGATTAATTGGAGTAAACAGCTCGAGGCCACTGAAAAAGGGTAAACA
>DNPQ01000246.1:16009-16967 GCA_003501335.1 Bacillota bacterium | reverse complement strand
CGTTCCTTCAATGAGGGGGGGAATCCGGATAGCGGTTTTACCTTTGCCAATTATAAATTGCTTTTTCGTGACGGATTTCAATTCGCAGTGGGTCAAAATTTTGAAAGTGTGCTTGGATCCAGTCTTTTAATTGCCATAACGGTTGCGTTGATTACTGTTGGTCTTGCTTACTGGTTTGCCAGAGATCGTCGCCGGTTGGCCTGGAGAAATGCGGATCTTTGGCTCCAGTTGCCGCTAGGAATCTCTTTTTTAACCTTTGCTTTCGGGCTATTGATACTCACGGGCCGATATATACCCAGTATCCTATCGGTGATATGGGCTCAAGTTTTTATGATTTTTCCGTTGGTATATTCCCTGTTAAAAACAGCCCGGGCTGAACTGGGAGAGTCCTTGCTGGAAGTTGCTTCAACATTAGGAGCCACCGCAAAAACGATATTTTGGACGGTGGAATTTCCATTGATGCGAAAATCAATTATTACAGCCTTAACTTATGCCATGGCTTTGTCGTTTGGTGATTTAACAGCTGTTTTAGCCCTGAGCCATGGGGATTTGGTAACCATTCCGGTGGCCATTTACCGGTTGATCGGCCACTATCGGTTTGCGCAGGCTACGGCCTTGGGTAGTCTATTCATTTTGGGGGCTTTTTTCTTTTTTATTATTTTTGAAATCGTTCAACCTCATGGACAAAAGAAAAATTGTTTGTGAATGTATTTTTGAACTGACCCCGGGCAGGAAGATACCGATTCTTTGCCGGGATCGCTAGGAGGTTTGCAATGGAGGAGCCATTTTTAGATATCGATGTAACAAAGCTTTATCCCGAATTTACTATCAAAGTTCAGTTTCAAGTGGGACGCGGAGAATTTTTTTCTTTGGTTGGACCCAGTGGATGCGGAAAAACCACTTTACTGCGCTTGATTGCCGGATTAGAGAAAGTCGACAGGGGAGTGATCCGTTTAGA
>DNPQ01000246.1:8832-15737 GCA_003501335.1 Bacillota bacterium | reverse complement strand
GGGCGGGAGATAACCAGTATGCCGGCCGCAGGAAGGCGGGTGGGATTGGTATTTCAGGAATATGCTCTTTTTCCTCATCTTACGGTGGCTCAAAATATCGAATACGGATTACAAGTCCAAAAAATGTCTTCCCTTCAGAGAAAAAATCGGCTCAGGGATTTGTTATCCCTTTTTGAACTTGAAGCTTTAGCTAGGCGCGAAATCAATCAACTTTCAGGGGGAGAACGTCAGCGGACTGCCATTGCCAGGGCATTGGCTCCCAATCCGTTAGTATTATTGATGGATGAACCCTTTTCAGCATTGGATTACAATTTACGGCAACGTTTGCAGAAAGATTTGTTGAAAATTCAAAAGAGCCTCGGCTTTACGGCAATTTTTGTAACCCATCAACAGGAAGAAGCGCTTTCGTTATCGGATCGTTTGGCGGTGATGCAAAAAGGTTCGATTTCTCAAATCGGAAGTCCGGAGGAAATTTATGAAAGGCCGTCTAACTTTTTTGTGGCAGAGTTTTTGGGTGATGCTAATTTGATCCCTTGTTCCCTGGATCATAGCGATAATCAGTCTCATCTCCAGATTGGCTCCACGGATTTTTGGGGCCTTCCTGAACTCAAGAACTACCCCAGTGGTAAATACTCTTTAATGTTTCGGCCTGAAGATATGGAGCTTGACAAGCTGGATGGGTATTGGACCCTCCCCGTGAAAATTATAGGTTTAGAGTATTTAGGCTTTTCTTACCGTATTGAAGCCATATTCGGCCAGTATAAAATTAAAGCGCTTATTAACAAGAGCGTCATTCCTCCAAAAATAGGAATGGAAATCAATCTGGCGGTTAATCCGCAGATTATACGATTCCTTCCAGAATAAAAAAAATTAAAATATTTTCACAATAAGAGCCGGCAGAAAAAGTTATAAAGGTTGATGGGTTTCGATAATGATTGATCGATCCACGAATGAGGACAATCATTATAGGAACATAGTTAAAGATTTTTTAGCATTTTGTCGAATAGTGGAATATTAGATCATCATGATCGATGATCTTGAAAATCTTTTTTGTTTTAAATTTTTATCCGGCAAGATTTGGATTGTTTTATGGAAACAATAACTTTTTAACCGGTAATCTTCAATCCATGATGAGCGATTGCCTGGAGGTTTTGATGAAACATGAACCGTCGATTGAGCCCTCGTTTTTTTCAAAATTAGTAGCAATCTGGGGTGTAATCCTGGTAATCATTATTGGTACGGCCATGATTGCCGGCGGCCAGGTTTATTGGTGGCAAAAGGCAGTGGCCCGCCAAGAACAGCAAAAGTTGCAACAACAAATTCGAGATTTACAAAATGAGATCCAAGTTCTGAGAACGAGTGCTTCGGTTGATAACAAGGAAATTCAAAAAGCGAAAGTTGCGGCTCGTCCTGGAAAACAGCTCAATAATGAAACGACATTGGAAAATGAATTGCGGGGACGCGGGGGAAAAGTCATTCGTTTACTGAGTAAGGGTGATTTTAAATCTTTGGCCCGCTATGTTCATCCAGTAGAAGGATTGCGCTTTTCAATGAGCACTGCAGTGGATTCCAAAAAGGACATGGTTTTTTCCAGGTCCGAATTACTTCATTTTTTCAGTTATTTTAGGTTATATACTTGGGGTTATGATGAGGAAAACGGGACGCCGGTGCGTCTAAATTCATTGGACTATTATCAAAGCTATGTTTATGATGCGCCCTATGCGGATACCCGCGAAGTCAGTTATCATGACGCTTTCGATCCGGGCTTTACCACCAGCAATTGCTTTGAAGTATACCCTCATGCCATTGTGGTTGAATATCGGGTCAGTGAAGAGGGTAGTAAGGACAATAATAATGCGAATTGGCGGAGCATTTATCTGGTGTTTGAAAAATATCAAAGCGGCCGGGATCAGTCCTGGCTTTTATCAGGGATTATCCATGAAGAATGGACCCTTTGATTAAAATCGGATCCTCTTTTAACGTGAATATTAACTAAATCTCTGCTTTTGAAAAAGGATACTAGCCGAATTTGTCGAACATACACGATAAATTCGGCTTTTTTACAGATGAAAACCTAAATTTGACGTTGGGGATTCTATCTGGTAACGGTCTACCGATTTAATTGAGGTGTTAAAATGTCCAAGGCTACACCCATGCTCCAGCAATATATGGATGTAAAGAAGGAATACGAAGGTTGTATCCTTTTTTTTCGGTTGGGTGATTTTTATGAGATGTTTTTAGATGATGCCGTCACGGCTTCGCGTGAATTGGAAATTGTCTTGACATCTCGGGAATCCGGTGGTGCTGAAAGAATTCCAATGTGTGGAATTCCGTACCATGCGGTTTCCGGTTATTTGGCAAAACTACTGAGTAAAGGATATAAAGTAGCCATTTGTGAACAAATGGAGGATCCGAAACTTGCCAAAGGAATTGTGAAACGAGAAGTCATCCGGGTGATTACTCCCGGTACTGTCATTGAAGATCAACTGTTGAATGAAAAAGCCAACAATTATTTGGCTTCCTTTGTTAGCCGGGAAAACTTTTGGGGCCTTGCTTATGTCGACCTCTCAACCGGAGAATTCAAAACCACACAATTTTTAAAAACGGGAACGCCGTTGTTGTTCACAGAACTAACTCGTATCCGTCCTGCCGAGCTCTATATTTTAAAAAACGAGCAGGATATAATTTCTAAATCAAATCAGCTTGCTGATACAGTAATCACCTTAGGGAATCCTCTCTCTTTTCAATATGACCAGGCGTACCGGCTTTTGATTGATCATTTTCAGGTTCAAAGCCTAAGAGCCTTTGGCTGCGAAGAATTGCCGGCAGCCATCTGTGCGGCAGGGGCTGTTTTGGGATATCTGGTTGAGACTCAAAAAAATACGTTACTGCATCTTCGAAAAATTCAAACCTATGAAACCGGCGAATATATGGCTCTTGATCTGGCAACCCGGCGTAATTTGGAATTGATCAAAAATGTTCGGAGCGGTGAAACCAGCAGTAGTCTTTATGGAGTGCTTGATCAGACTGTAACATCCATGGGCGGCCGAATGTTACGCACCTGGGTTGAGCAGCCGCTGACCCGGATTAAACCGATTGAGGCCCGCCAAGCTGCTATCGGAGAGCTTTCCGTCAACCTGGAAACCAGGGAGATTATCCGGGAAGGTTTGCACAAAACCTATGATCTCCAGCGAATTTTAAGCAAACTGGCCAGTAATAGTGCGAATGCCAGGGATTTATTAGCACTTAAAAATACCTTGACGGAGATTCCGGCGTTGAAGGATTCCTTGCAAAATTTTTGCGCAGAAAGGCTTATCCTACTTCGAGAAAAATTACAACCGTTATCCTCTTTAAAAGAAATGCTGGATTCGGCTTTAAAAGAAGACCCGCCTCTTTCCATTAAAGAAGGGGGTATGATCAAGAACTCTTTTCATTCGGAACTGGCACATTTGATTGAGTCTAGTACGCAGGGAAGACGCTGGGTTGCCGAACTAGAACAAAAAGAGAAAGAACGGACAGGCATTAAATCCCTTAAAGTCGGTTATAATCAAGTATTTGGTTATTATATTGAAGTCACGAACTCTAATTTGAATTTAGTCCCTCCGGATTATGTCCGTAAACAAACACTGGCGAATGGAGAACGGTTTATCAATCAAGCCTTAAAAGAATATGAAGATTTGATTGTGAACGCTCATGAAAAGAGTACTGCCCTTGAATTCCAGATTTTTTGCGAATTGAGAGAAGCGGTTTTGAAAGAAATCGACAGCCTGCAAGCCAATGCCGATGCATTGGCTGAACTAGACGTGCTTGTGGCGCTAGCTGAAACTGCAGTGCGATATAACTATGTCAGACCGGAAATGAATGAAAACGGCAAAATACTGATTGCTGATGGCCGTCACCCGGTTGTCGAAAGAATGCTTCCGGCGGGGAAATTTGTTCCGAATGATACATTTTTGGAAATGAACGAAAATCGGACTCAAATTATTACCGGACCAAATATGGCTGGAAAATCAACTTATATGCGGCAAGTTGCTTTAATTGTCCTGCTTGCCCACATCGGTAGTTTTATTCCTGCTAAATCCGGGGAAATTTCGGTGGTTGATCGGATTTTTACCAGAGTGGGCGCTTCCGATGATTTGGCGACCGGGCAAAGCACTTTTATGGTTGAAATGAATGAAGTGGCTTATATATTAAACCATGCTACTTCCAAATCCTTGGTGATATTGGATGAAATTGGGCGCGGCACCAGTACTTTCGATGGATTAAGTATTGCCTGGGCTGTCGTTGAATTTATTCATCATACCCAACGAATTGGCTGTAAAACTTTAGTGGCTACCCATTATCATGAATTAACCGAATTGGAACAAAAGAATCCCGGACTTAAAAATTACCATATCGCCGTAGAGCATGACGGGGAGGAAATTGTTTTTTTACGTAAAATCTTACCGGGAAAAGCCGATCAAAGTTATGGGATCGAGGTGGCCCGCTTAGCCGGATTACCCAATGAAATTACCGGACGGGCTAAAGAGATATTAGCAACGCTTGAAAAGAATGAGATCGTTGAAAGTAAGAAAACCAAGGCGCCAAAAGCTTCAGAAAACCAACTGGCACTGTTTCCAGTCGAAAAAGATTTAATTTTGGAAGAAATCCGGGGGATCGACTTGGTATCGATTACCCCGCTTCAGGCATTGAATTATCTTTATGAATGGCAGCAAAAAATACGTCGGCAAATGGATGCATCCTGCCGATAGTGAAAATAGAGGTGATTTTTACGAATAAAGTACACCGTTTAGAGGAGAGTACTGTTACAAAAATAGCCGCCGGTGAAGTGATCGAACGTCCCGCTTCAGTGGTGAAAGAACTTGTGGAAAATTCGATTGATTCCGGAGCAACCCGGATTGAAATTGAAATCAAAAACGGCGGTCGTCAGTTAATTAGGGTTACCGACAATGGTCAGGGTATGGAAAGGGAAGATGCAGTCCTCGCCATTGAAAGACATACGACCAGTAAAATTGTTGAACCCGATGATCTGTGGAAGATTCATACGCTTGGATTCCGGGGGGAAGCTTTGCCATCGGTAGCTGCTGTTTCCATGTTTGAACTGATAACAAAGACGGCTGATAGTGAAATAGGAACCTTGGTTGAAATTCGGGGCGGCTTTTTGCAACGGGTCAAAGATATTGGTGCTCCCGATGGCACAACCATTAAGGTCCAGGAAATATTCTTTAATACGCCGGCCCGCTTTAAATATTTAAAGACTATTCCGACAGAAGCGGGATACATTAGTGAAATTATAGCCCGCTTGGCTTTGGGATATCCGGGGATTAGTTTTCGACTCCAACATGGAGAGTATGAATTACTGTTTACTCCCGGTAATGGGGATTTATATGAAACAGCGGTGGCCATATTCGGCAAAGATGTTGCCAAAGAAATGATTTCCGTTTCATACGAAGAAAATGGGTTGAAACTAACCGGATACATTGGTAAACCATCGATAGCCAGGACCAACCGTAATTATGAAGTGTTTTTTGTGAATGGCCGTTTTTTTCATAGTCGAACTCTAAGCGCAGCCGTTGAAAAGGCGTTTCATACGTTATTACCCATTGCCCGCTATCCGTTTGTGATTCTCTTCGTTGAGATTGCTCCTGATTTAGTCGATATTAATGCCCATCCTACCAAAATGGAAGTCCGCTTCTCCAACGACGCTAATCTTTTTAAGGCTTCCTATAATTCGATTCGTAAAACCTTAAAAGATAGTTGTCTGCTATCGGAATGGATTGCACCCGAAGAGGACTTCACTGCGGTCGTGATTCCGGAAAATCTTCCTGTACATGAACAAGTTCCGACAAAAAATTTGGAAATTGCTTACCCGGAAATTCAGCCCGCCAACGAAAATCAGGCCCGGGTTTCACTTCTTCATGAACAGCCGGCAGCGGGAATTGATTATGCAGTTCATGAAACACCGTCTAGATCGGTGATGAACGATAAAAGTTATTATGTATTCCCAAAAGCAGTTGCGAATACTTATATAATAGCGCAAGATGAAAAAGGATTGCTGTTTATGGATCAGCACGCGGCTCATGAACGGATTCTTTTCGAACAGTATATGAAAAAATCCAAGGAGTTTTTAGGAACCCAGGCATTATTAATTCCGGAAACGGTTAATCTAAGTTATGCCGAGTATAAAGTGGTTTCAGATCGTTTGCCGGTTTTTGCCGACTTAGGTTTTGAACTGGAAGCTTTCGGCGGGCAGACCATCATTGTTCGGGGCGTGCCGATGAATCTGATTAATATGGATTATCGCCAGCTTCTTATTGATTTGACGGAACAATATATTAGTTTTGAGACCTTTAAGGACCCATCCGAAATTAAAGAGTCTTTTATCATAACCATGGCTTGCCGGACAGCCATTAAAGCCGGGGACACTTTGAACTTGTTGGAAATGGAAAGTTTGGTGAAAGATTTGTTTCGTTGTGAAAATCCATATACCTGTCCACATGGACGGCCGACGGTTTTTCGGATGAATCAAGAAGAGTTGGCCAAAAAGTTTCTGAGAAGGTGACCATGCTCCCCTTAATTGTAATAGCCGGTCCGACGGCTGTAGGAAAAACCGACTTGGCCATGGGACTTGCTAAATATTTTGGCAGTGAAATTATTTCTGCTGATTCCATGCAGGTATATAAATATATGAATATTGGAACGGCTAAGCCTACTTTGGAACAGCAACAAATCGTAAAGCACCATCTAATTGATATTGTGGAACCCAGTCAAGACTTTTCGGTCGCTGATTATCAGGTATTATTTGAACAGACGGTCAATATGCTTCACAACCAAGCTAAAATACCGATAGTCGTCGGAGGTACCGGCTTATATATCAGAGCATGCCTGCAAGACTTCTCTTTTAC
>DNPQ01000246.1:2950-8494 GCA_003501335.1 Bacillota bacterium | reverse complement strand
CCATTCTTCATGAGCAACTCAAACAGGTTGATCCTTTGACGGCCGCCCGGATCCATCCCAATGATAATCATCGGATCATTCGAGCCTTGGAAGTTTATCTTCGGACAGGTGTTCCGTTTTCAGAGTTACAAAGAAACCAGCGGTCAAAGGCAAAATATCAAACGATTTACTTATTTCTGGATCGAGGCCGGGAGGAATTATATCGCAGGATAGAAGATCGGGTCGACTCTATGCTGAATCAAGGATTGGTTCAAGAAGTTCAAAGACTGTTAAAACAGGGTTACTCCCCAAAACTTAAGGCCATGCAAAGTTTGGGATACCAACAAATGAATCAATATCTCCAAAATATGATTTCCATTGAGGAGGCCCAAATAGTAATGAAACAAAAAACCCGTAATTATGCCAAACGGCAATTAACGTGGTTCCGAAAGGAACCGATCGATCGATGGCTAAATATTTCCGGTAAAAATGAGGAATTTTTTGACGAAATATTGAATTATATTGAAGGTAGATTAAAACAAGATGTCGAATAAATTTACTTTAAACCATTTTAGCGGAGGTAATCTATGATGAATAAGCCGGTGATCAATTTACAAGATGGATTTTTAAACCAAGTGCGTAAAGAAGGAATAGCGGTCACTATTTTCCTGATAAATGGTTTTCAGGTACGCGGTTTAGTTAAAGGATTTGATAATTTTACCATCATTTTAGACAGCGATGGTAAGCAGGAAATGATATATAAACACGCTGTTTCAACGATCATTCCGGCGAGGGCTCTACCCGATTTAGCACTGGAAAAAAAGGAAGAATAATAATTTTTTTTAATACAAACCTGGGGTCAACGGCCTGGATTTAGGTTCAAAGGTCGAACCCTCGGGTTTTCCGATAACTTGAGTAGAGTCCTAAAGTTTTTCAACCGGAGTCTCATAAAATGAAATTTACCAAAATGCAAGGTATTGGTAATGATTATATTTACATCGATGCTTTTCATGAAACCGTTCCCAATCCTACTGAACTTGCCGTAAAAGTAAGCGATCGCCATTTTGGAATCGGCGGCGATGGTTTAGTTTTAATTTTGCCATCGGAAAACGCCGATGCTAAAATGCGAATGTTTAATGCGGACGGCAGCGAAGCAGAGATGTGCGGTAATGCTATCCGCTGTGTCGGAAAATATCTTTATGAGCATCAATTGATCCCCAAAAAGGCTTTAGCAATCGAAACTTTATCCGGGATGAAGCACTTAAGATTATTGATTCATAACGATAAAGTTGAATTTGTTGAAGTGGATATGGGGATACCCGAGTTAAATCCGGCTTTGATCCCTGTGAGTCTGGTCAAAGAACGAATCATTGCTGAAGCAATCGAAGTGAATCAACATTATTATCACTTTACGGGTGTATCGATGGGTAATCCGCATTGCGTGATTTTTGTTCCGGAGCTTACTGATCCAATGATCCTATCTGATGGTCCAGCTCTTGAAATTCATCCTTTTTTTCCTCGTAAAACGAATGTTGAATTTGTTTCTGTTACAGAGCGGGATCAAATCGTAATGCGCGTCTGGGAACGGGGAAGCGGAGAGACTCTAGCGTGTGGGACCGGGGCTTGTGCAGCTGTAGTAGCAGCCATTTTAAATCAGCGAACCGATAATCAAGTTCATGTAAACTTACGGGGGGGCGTTTTAACTATTGAGTGGAACCCAAATAATCATCATGTTTATATGACTGGACCCGCCGTTGAGGTATTTCAAGGTGTATGGCCTGATTAAAAATTGTATGGACCCAAAATGAACTGTTCAAGGCCAAAGGCCTTTTTTTTACCGTTTTTTTTGTAATTGAAAGGGTGAAACCCATTTGAAGATTGCAATTCTAGGGCCGCATGGTACTTATTCGGAACAGGCGGCAATACTTTATGCCAAACGTTTGCAAATTCCTTCGGATCAAATTGAGTTGATTTATACCAATGTTTATAATTCACTGCGTTTGGTGCAAAATCTTCAAGCCGACTTGGCTGTTGTACCCGTGGAAAATATGATTGATGGCCTGATTGGCTCCACTTTCGATAATCTCATTGAATTTCAGGACTTTGTAAAGGTATGCGATGAAATTTGCTTACCAATTTCTCATATTCTGGCGGCTCCTTTGAATTTTAACTGGGCCAATTTAGAGCGGATATACTCGCATCCATCACCTCTTAACCAATGCCAGATTCGTCTGATGGAATTATTTCCAAAGGCTCAATTGGTTCCGATACTATCGACGGCAGAAGCTGCCCTTAATGTTTTACGGGATGCCACATTGAAGTCGGCGGCCATTTGCAATATTGAAACGGCTAAAGCAAATAACATGAGTGTTTTTCCAGAACAAATCCAAGATTATGCTTTCAATGAAACCCGTTTTCTGGTTTGCGCCTTGAAGGACGGCGAGCCAACCGGCGATGATCGAACTTTGGTCGCAGTTAGATTTGGTTCCAATCAGCCGGGACAGTTGTTTCAGATCACCAAAGTTTTCGCTGACGCCAAGATTGATTTAACTTTCATTCAGTCAAGGCCCTATAAAATAAAGCCCCAGGAATATGTACTCATTTTTGAATTTATCGGTCATAAGTCGGCGCCTGAAGTTGAAAATGCCTTAAAAAATATTGAATTGCTCGTCAGAGCGTCCGATGGTTGGAAAAAGATTTTAGGAAGTTATCCCAAACGAGAAAGAGACGAAAAAACTGATGCCTCTAAAGAA
Organism: Bacillota bacterium; assembly: GCA_003501335.1. Classification (GTDB taxonomy): domain Bacteria; phylum Bacillota; class UBA4882; order UBA8346; family UBA8346; genus UBA8346. Next base: position 5,762 of record DNPQ01000246.1, on the reverse strand, counting down.
TGAGACCTTAGAATTACTTGAACAGATTGAAACCGAATTAACGCCATTATTTAAAAAAATTTCGTGTATTGCTCTACATAACCAGCAACTCATGTTGGAGGCTTTTCAAGCCGAACGGATCGGCAGCCATCATTTTCAAACAACAACCGGATATGGTTATAATGATGCAGGCCGTGACGCTTTGGAAAGAGTATTTGCCCGGGTATTTAAGGCGGAAGCGGCCTTGGTAAGACAGCAATTGGTCTCCGGAACCCATGCGATTGCCTGTTCTATATTGGGAAATCTAACTTGTCAGGATGAACTCATCATGGCAACCGGCTTTCCCTATGAAACACTGATGGGCGTCCTCGGTATTCCGGATGATCAATTAGAAAGTGTAAGCAGCACTGCGGGATTTAAAACCAAGGTAATTCCACTCCTTGATAATGGTTCGATTGATCTAAAAGCTCTGCTCGGGGCAGTGGGATCTCAAACCAAAATGATACTTTTTCAACGTTCCTGCGGTTATTCAGAGCGGCCATCTTTGGATATGGAAGAACTTCAAACAGTATTTGCAACTGTTAAGCAAAATGTACCTGAAGCCATTATTTTTGTGGATAACTGTTACGGAGAATTCGTTACTGAAAAAGAGCCTCTGGAACTGGGAGCTGATTTAATAGCGGGTTCCCTGATTAAGAATCCGGGAGGATGCCTGATACCAAGCGGCGGGTACATTGTCGGTAAAAAAGCTTTTGTAGAAAAAGCTGCTGAAAGGCTTTATGTACCTGGAATCGGTAGTGCGATTGGGCCTTCATTGCTGAACCTCCAATTATTTTTTCAAGGTTTTTTTGAAGCGCCCCATCGAGTTTCGGAGATGGTCAAGGGGGCGGCCCTTACATCAAAATTATTTGAAAAAGCCGGTTTTAAAGTATCGCCACTGGCTGAAACATCCCGCAGCGATATTATTCAAAAGATTTATTTCGATTCAAGTAAGGAACTTATTCAATTCTGTCAGGCGGTCCAAAAAAATTCGCCCATTGAATCCGATGTGCTTCCTATTCCGGCAGCAATGCCTGGGTATATTCACCATGTAATTATGGGAGGCGGTACATTTATTTCCGGTGCTACAAGCGAGTTCTCGGCAGATGCCCCGGTTGCTCCTCCCTATATTGCTTTTTTACAGGGCGGACTTTCTTATACGCAAATTAAACTAAGTATTGCCGGAATTTTTGAATCCAATTACCGACAGCCCAATCTTTAGCAAATATTTATCTTGGGGAAGCAGGAAATGGAAACCGATGAGGTGAAATATTTTATAGAACTCTTATTTATTCTTTATTTATTTCCTAGATATTTTATCAATAGTTGGTTGATTTATATTATAATTTAGAAGAGAATTTTGTAATTCACTTGTTTACTTAATGGATGAATTACAAAAAAATGAATTCGTGAATAGAGGTACTTCTCATGAAAAATATTCATATTATTCAATTTGTAATTTTGCTGGTTTTAGTCGCTCCTCTGGCGATTTGGCTCTACCGCGATGCCAGAGGCCGGGATTATTCCTGGCTGTTTTGGACCATTATGCCATTTATCGCGTTGTTTTCTCCGATCTATGTTGCGATTTTATTACTGGTTTTTATATTGGGGATCTATTTAATGCTTCGCCCAAAAGGATTACTTGTCAAATGTCCTCATTGTAAGAAAAATATCCATGATATTTTAACGATGTGCCCTTTCTGCCGAAAGGAAGCAAAACGTGAATGCTTGGTCTGTCATGAACCGGTTCCCTGGGAAGCCGAGCAATGTCCATTTTGTAAATCACGCGCTTTGACCGGAAAAAATCTCTAAAATTTAAAGAAAGCTAAAGGGGAAGCTAAGATGGGTCTTCATCCCCAACGAATTGATAATTTAATAGAATTCCTGGATAAAGTTGAATCATCACTCAATGTCTCGGATTTGGCAGGTCATAAAAAAGAGACTTTGATTGATGATTTGCGTTTGGAAGTCATTGAAGTTCTAAAAATGGCTTTTTTGGAAGGGGATCGTACTGTCCGTCGCAGTGCGGTTTATGGTTTAACCAAAATTGGACTCGAACAATCATTGGACTTCTTTATTGATGCTCTCAACGATTCGGATGAGCATGTAAGAGGATGGGCTGCCGAGGCCTTAGGTCGTTTGCATGATTCCCGATCCATTATCCCGTTAATTAAAGCGCTTGCGGATGATAACCATTATGTGGGTTTTAATGTCGCCGCAGCCTTAAAACATTTTAATCCTGATCAGATTATTACCCAATTGATTCGTGCTTTGCAGGATCCCGATTACCAAATACGCAGACGAGTTTGTAAGCTTCTGGGAGAACTTGGTGACGGGCGGGTTACTGAGGCGATTATTTCAGCACTCAAAGATGAAGAACCGGGAGTGCGTTATGAGGCTGCAGATGCTTTACGAAAATTAAAAAATCCTGCTTCTATTTTACCGCTTATTTCCGCTTTAAATGATCAAAGCTGTGATGTCCGTACGGCGGCCATTATTGCCTTGGGAAGCTTTGGGGATGAGCGAGCCATTGAACCTTTAATCGAAATGCTCATTGAGCAGAAGGATCACCGGCATGCATCCATGGAAGCTTTGCGGAATCTTTGCGGTGAAGAAAATCTGGAATTACTTTATAATTTAATTCAAACCAGTAAAAATTTAATCACCGAAACTTCCAACAACATATTGGAACGTATTTATGCCAAGAATACTAAAAATGAAGAAAAGCGACTCGGCTGGTTACTTAGAGAAAAACAATCATAATTATTGATGAGGATGGTCACTCTGGACAATG
>DNPQ01000246.1:0-2611 GCA_003501335.1 Bacillota bacterium | reverse complement strand
GAATTAGCTACAGTCATGATTGTGGCTCCTCATCAAGAAAGAAGTGCTGTAGGACATGGTATTACAATGCATCAGCCTTTACGAGCCATACCGGTTGCCAATAATGATTATCAATGGCTGGTCAATGGCACACCGGCCGATTGTGTAAAACTAGCACTAGAACATCTTATAAAAGAAAATATCCCTGACTTAATTATTTCCGGAATTAATCACGGTCCAAACCTAGGCAGCGATATTTTATATTCAGGAACAGTATCTGCTGCGGTTGAAGGTTCTTTTTATAAGATTCCAAGTATAGCAGTTTCTTTATCAGGTTATAAAAACTTCGATTTTACCCCGGCTGCCGCTTTCATAGGAAAAAACCTTCATGAACTTAAAAAATTAGCAACTCATTCTATTCTCAATGTTAATTTCCCGACAGTTGCGAATATAATGGAATACCAAGGAGTCCGTTTTACTGAACTTGGGGTGTTAACCTATCAAAATGTCATTGTGGAACGAAAAGACCCGCGGGGACAGATTTATTTTTGGATAGGTGGGGAGCCGGTCCATCAGGATCAAACAATGGATTCGGATATCAAAGCCATTGATGGTGGGTTCATCTCGATTACTCCATTACAAATTCAATTAACCGACCGTGAATTTTTGGTTAAATTTGGAACAATTCCCAGTAATTTATCTATCAGTTAACTGAATTACCAGTTTATTTTGGTGCACACAACAATATAATAATCTTGTCAGATTTTTCAAATATAAATTTTTCCTATGAAGGATTTTAAAACCCCATGAAGAAATTGTTACCATATTAGAATCCTACCTGGTTTTTCAGTATTAAAATTTAGGGAGGGATGCTCTTATGATTCAGATCAATCAAGATGATCTCTTGCGGGCCCTGAAAAGGTGTAAGGGGATAGCTAAACAGGATTTGCTACCAAGTCGTTCCATCCCGCAATCAGATTTTCGGAAAACACACGCAGAGGCACGCCGAGAAACCTATACCCAATTGATTGAATTGGTAGAAGGCGAAGGCATCCAAGATGCGTGTGTTTTTGCTTTTACGGCATATCAAAGTTTACCTGAACTCTCAATGGGGGGCTCCGATCCGGCAGCACTAGGCCATGCCCAAGCTCTAGAAATGTTTTTTAATGTTATTGGAATTGACCGTGCTCAAATGAAGATGCTACATGATGGAAGCATTGATTTTAATCAATTGCTGAATTATCAGCCATTTATTGTAAATGAATTGACTCATCAAAGTTTGGTATAATCCGATTAAATTTTTAAAAATATATTGAACCGTTGACCAACAATGAAATCCCGCTGCTTTCTATGGACAGCGGGATTCTTTAATGAATTCACTGTGATATTAGTGAAACTTACGAACTAAGCCGACAACTTTCCCCAAAATTTGCACATCCGTAGCAATGATCGGTTCAAAACGATCATTTTCCGGTTGCAGGCGAATATGATTTTGCTCTTTATAAAATCTTTTTACAGTAGCCTGGTCTTCCAAAAGGGCCACCACAATTTCACCGTTACTCGCTGCTTTATCCTTATTAACAATGACCAAGTCGCCGTCGAATATTCCGGCGTTAATCATGCTCTCACCTTTAACACGCAACATAAACACATCTTCAGTCCTTGTAAAATCTTTGGGAAGCGGAAAATAATCCTGAATATTTTGTTCGGCTAAAATTGGTTCTCCAGCAGTTACGGATCCTACAATGGGTACATTAATCATGTCCTTATATAACCGCTCGTGGAAGGAATCGGATCCGCCATAAAGAACTTCAATGGCTCTGGGTTTGGTAGGGTCGCGACGTAGATAACCGAGTTGCTCAAGTTTTTCCAGTTGCGCATGGACTGAAGAACTTGAACTGAGGCCTACGGCTTCACCAATTTCCCGAACTGAGGGGGGATATCCTTTTTTTTCAACTTCTTTGAGGATGAAATTCATGATTTCCTGCTGGCGTTCAGTTAAATCATCCATTGGCAACGACTCCTTTGCTACGTTTTAATCGGCCTCATTATATCATAAACAAAAAAGAATTACAAACATTTGTTCGTTTTTTTATTGACTAGAACGAACGTTCGTGCTATGATGATTTCAGCAGAACAAATGTTTGTTTGAAGGAGTGATTACTATATGAGTGTTTATGTTCAAGGTAGAAAATATCATTGGTCTTATAAAAAGTTTTTTATTCATTTGGCAATTATCGTTTTCAGTATAACCTTTTGGATGATGTATATTTCCAATGTGGCCAAGGCGACAAATGATAAAAAGACCATTGAAATAACAGTTCATCACGGCGACACTTTATGGTCGATTGCTCGCCGGATCGCACCCGATTCCGATCCCAGAGTTACCATTAAGCATATAAAAAATCAAAACCAAATATCAAAAAGCGCTTTAATTGCCGGACAAAAATTGGAAATTGAAGTTGCCAGTAATATATAAATAAATGAAATAAGAGAGAGGATAGTAACCATGAAGAATATCAAAAAGGACTCCGTTCCAAGCACTATAAAGATCAATTCCGAAATTCGCCATAAGGAATTAATGTATATGAGCAGCTATATGTCAATGATTATTAAAAAGGAACAATTGGCT
>DNPQ01000208.1 GCA_003501335.1 Bacillota bacterium | reverse complement strand
TTAATAACGATCTCGCGGCGATCCACCACATTTCGTACTGGCAAGGCCTTTAGCTTTTGTTCCACTTCCACTAACACTATAAGCTCGGCTTGTTCTTCGTAATTCGTCGCTCCCCGGGTTGCTCCGAAGATTTTGGTCAAAGGGATCAGCGGAATGATTTCATCTTTAATCCGAATCATTACCTTATTGCCACTGATATTGACCCATTGCCCCTCTTCGGTTTTGAGGATCTGTTTAATATAAAGGGTCGGGATAATATAACGCACCCCTAATATATCGATAATGGTTCCATTAATCACCGCTAAATTGATGGGTATTTTTAAGGTAAAGGTACATCCTTCCCCGAGCCTGTTGTTGATTTCTACTTTTCCGCCTATCTTGGCAACCTCGGTTTTGACAACATCCAAACCAACGCCACGGCCGGATATGTCCGTTATTTTTTCAGCCGTTGAAAATCCCGGCGTGAAAATAACATTGATGATTTCTTCATTGGTGTATGTTTTTTCTGGATCCAACAATTTTTTTTCAATCGCCTTTTGATAAATCCGTTCCGGATCCATTCCTTTACCATCATCGCTAATTTCTATATAAACGTTGCCCCGTTTGCTATAGGCCGATATCTGAACTTGGCCTTGGACCGGTTTCCCTTTGACCGGCCTCTCCGCTTCATCTTCGATTCCATGGGAAATTGCATTTTTTACTAAATGGACTAACGGGTCCAGTATCTTTTCAGCCACTCCCCGATCAATTTCGGTTTCTTCTCCGGTCATTTCAATATTAACATTCTTGCCAAGATCAGCGATAGTATCTCGCCCAATACGATTAATTTTTTGAAATGTCGATTTCAAAGAAACCATCCGTAAGGACATTGAGATATTTTGAATATCCTTGGATATCTTCTCCATTCTTAAAAGATTGGTGACCAGTGTGTCATTGGTCCCAAAACGCTTAATCGCATCTTGTTCAATTTGGGATTGAATAATCACCAACTCACCAATTAAATCAACTAGATTGTCAATTTTCAATGCCGGAACCCGGGTGTAACCGCCTCCCGAATTCAGTAGATTATTGGCCTTTTCTTGAATTCGTAAAGATTGAAGGACATCGGCGGCTTCCGCCTTTTTTTCTTTGACTGCCAATTGTCCCAGTTTCAAATCAGGATGATCTTCCTGTTTGGTCAATAGTTCATTCACTGTTTTTGGATCAAGCCCTTGACCGACCATGATTTCACCGATCTTATCAACTTTGATAGCCTGATATTCTTGAGTATCGGTATTCCCTTTATTAACAGCACAAGCATCATTGATACAAATTCCCTGGTTCAAACGTTCCAGATGAAGCTCCACTGCCTGTAAAAAAGCCGGATCTTGATTGAGGCTGAGATTATCACAAATCTTTTTTAATAAATCAGAAGATGCCAGTATGATATCTACAAAAGCCTTACTGACCTTTAAATCGCCTTTACGACATTTGTCCAATTGGGTCTCTGTTTGGTGGGCAATTTTACGTACTAAATCCTGGTTGACAAAGCCCGCTAAACCTTTAACAGTGTGGAATGAGCGAAATAGACTATTGATTAACTCCGAATTTTCCGGATCAGTTTCCAAGGCTAAAACACACATTTCAATATTTTCAATATGTTCTCTGGTTTCTACCAAAAAATCATTGAGAAATTCCGGATCGACTTCTTCCATCAGTTCGGTTTTCTCCGGGGTCGACTCAGCTTTGCCATCCCCAGTGGTTTCAGAAGTTTCATTCTTAACTTCTTCCTTTGAAGGTGAAACTGGATCTTCCATAATTATTTTAGCGACTATATCGTTAACCTCAGAATTTTGAGGAGCATTTCCCGATTCAGTTGTATTTTGAGCCTGCATTTTGTCTTTTGACGTTTCCAAAGTGAACACCACCCTTTTAATATATTGATTGTGTACTTTGTTCGAGACAGTAAGCAATGGAAAGCAAATCATTCTCACCAGTTAACTGAAAAAGAGTTTTGTGGTTTTACTCCGACTCACCATAAGCAAAACATGTTCTCCAGGAACAGAAAACAGCGGTGAGATGGTTATGGAATGCATTGCCTTAAATCGACTACAGTCAGGGGCGTAATTAAAAATCATACACCTTCAAATCCGATTTCCACGCGTATCGGACCATAATTTGAACTATATGTATGTGACGATAATTGTATCTGTGGAGTCACAATATCTAGATTTTCATCGGCAAAGATCGCCGGTGGGGTTAAGCGGAGATTACTTCCTTTATAATTATTATTCAACAAAGTTATGGCACTGCCGGTTATCATATTTGTCAACTCAGCAAGGTAAAAACATAAGTCCATTTCATCAAGAATAGACTCACCATTGGCAGATTCATACAAATGTTGGATTAAATCTTCAGTCATCGTAACATGAATCCGTCCCTTATAAATGCCTACGACTCCAACAACAGCAGATAGCTTCTTTTCGGAGTCTTTACGGATATCATTACAACTTTTAATCTGAACATCAAACATTTCGGCCAGGTTCTTTTTAAAAACATCCTCATAACACTTACAAAAAAACTGGAATTTATCTTGCTCCACGTCGGGATACCTCTTTTCTAAAGAATACTCCGGATATTTTTAAGTAATTCTTCTGGTTTGAACGGCTTGGTTAGGAAAATCTTAATGCCGATTTGTTTGGCTTTACTGGTTAATTCTTCATCTCCCATAGCACTTAACATAATTACTTTAGCGTCGGGATTTTTTTGAAATAAAGCTTCTGCAGTTTCAATACCATCCATAATAGGCATTGTAACATCTAAAATAATTAAATCGGGTTTTAACAAATCAATTTTTTCTAAACCCTCTTGTCCATTAAAAGCTTGATCCACCACTTGAAAGCCTTCGGGTTCGATAGCCCGTTTCACAGCTTTGAAAACCATGGGGGAATCGTCAATAACAAGTACCCTGTAAGCCTGATCCATCAAACTTCCTCCTTAAACGCATACTGAATCCATAATTTATGATAATTCTTTTACAATCATATTACATCATAAAATAATAAAAAAATGGTTATTTTATTTTAAAGATGATGAAACTAATTATTTTTAACCATTTTTAACATTGTTATGGTTGATTCTTCACCTGCATGTCTATTTGTTATTTCGGCTTATATTCCATTTTTCTTTAGACTAAATTCCCTTAACCAGCACCAATATTTTTAAACAGCAGACTATTAATCGTTCTATATCATTTAATTGGAATAAATAAAAATAGTTACCATATTTATTCAAAATTTTTATAAATATATTTTAAAAAACGAAATTATCCAACAATTAAAAATAAACATCTTCCTCCCTTCGGGTTGATCAAACTAAAACTTATCCGGATCCTTTTCCAAGGGGATCACCTCGTCAGGAGAAATAACCTTCGTCTTTTTCGTCCCTTGTGCCAAAGCACCCATTGGTTCTTTATGAGAGATGGAATGTACTTCATGGGAAATGTGTTTATGGATATTTTCACCCTGAGATTTTATTGGAACTTCGGCAGAAGCGGATTTTCCGTTTACTAATTCCAAAAGTTCACGAACTATCCTTTGCATCGTTTCGGATTGCGCGCTTAATTCCTCCGCAGCCGAAGCACTCTCTTCGGCTGTAGCTGCATTTTGTTGAGTAACCGTCTCAATTTGGGCCATTCCTTGATTGACCTGATTGACTCCCTGGGCCTGTTCTTGACTGGCGGCCGCAATTTCTTCCATCAATTCACTGACCTTTTTAGCCGTTGCCGTGATCTCATCCAAAGCCTGGCGAACTTTTCCCGCCACACTAACTCCTTGACCTGAAAGCTCAATATTGGTTTCAATGATTGCGGCCGTATCCTTCGCTGCCTGTGCACTACGCCCCGCTAGATTCCTGACTTCTTCCGCCACCACTGCAAAACCCATTCCGGCCTCTCCAGCTCGGGCCGCTTCAATAGCCGCATTTAATGCCAGGATATTCGTCTGAAAGGCTATATCATCAATGACTTTAATAATTCTAGCAATTTGATCACTGGACTTTTTAATTTCTTCCATTGAACTCATCATTTTTTGCATTTCCTGAATGCCTTTATTGGAAGATTCTTTAGCCTGTTCAGCCAGGGTAGCCGCTTGTTTTGTATTTTCAGTATTTTGCTGTAGCATAGAAGTGGATTCCTGCAATGTCGATGAACTTTCCTCAATTGCTGATGCTTGCTCGGCGCTTCCTTGTGATAATTGTCCGGCTGAAGAGGACAACTGGTTGGAGGCCGCAGCTACTTCACCGGCGCTTTGGTTAATCGCAGCAACCCCTTTATTCAGAGCATTTACAATTGTATTTTTAATCAAAAACATAACTATAAATAAACTGACGATGATAATCATTATTTCTGTAAGCAAAATCGTAATCAGAGTCCTGTTTTTAGATTCATTGATTTTCGTTGCAATTTCAGAACGAGTTTGGGCCAGCATCGGTAAATAAGTACCGCTACCAACGGCTAGTACCGTATCACCCAGTTGCAAAGGGGCTACATAGGATAATTTTTCTTCCTGCTTATTCGTCTTCGGATTGAGCCAAACATAACTGACAAACCCGCCGCCTTTTTGGGCTGCTTTCACAAATTCCTGGACGGGTTTATTCCCTTTACTATCCGTCATGTCCCATAAATTTTTACCTTCTTGAGATTTATTCTCCGGCGCAACCAAACGGACCCCGTCATATTGATATACAAAAAAATAACCGGCATCCCCATATTGGGTGGCATCAAATTCCCGCTTGATCAAAGCTTGGATTTCCTCAGCGGACTTGGTACCGCTATTTTCCTGATACAAATTTTGCATTGCCGAAATTGTTGTTTGAACTGTATATTGCATACTATTTTTTACTTCAGCTAACACTTTATCCGATGCTACATTTTTAGATGCATCGGTCATCTCACCGGCCGAAAAAATATAGCCGACTAAAAAAAAGACGCCGTTTAAAAACAAGCCAATAAAAAACAATGTCAATAATTTAAAGTAAATACTACGGTTGTTGAACATAATATACAGACACCCCTTTTTCTCTATTTTTTTACCTAATCTCATAAGGAAAGGATCATTCTCAAAGTTCAAATCCGGTTTTTTTCTCCTGACAACTACTCTCCTTCAATTACTCTTACTCTAAAAAATTATTCTGGTAAAAATTGATTACAAATAAATATCATTATCAGTCGATCATTCTCGTAATCAATCTCAATATTACAACGATTTACATTTAAATCCGCTATATGGGTCACTTCTTGAAGTTGATTCACAAATTCGTTCATGGCGCTTTCCATGATTTTCTTGCGAATGATTCGGATGAGGCCGAGATTGCCAATTGAGTCCTTGAGCAGTGTACGTTCCATCGCTGTTAAGGCACCTTTAATATCCACAATTAGGATATTTTCCGATAGGCTGACCCGTACAAAACTTGGCCCCTTCCCGGTTGCACTTTTCAAAATCTGAACGATGATGTGTCCAATCTCTCGTTGATACATCGAACGCCCTTCCATAACCCCAAATTTCATATGCCGGCATCTGATTAAAAATTATATAAAAATGAACCCATTCATTACTTGGGCGAACTCAAATACTTGTCAACCCATAAAGTCCCCAAAGTGCATTCAAATAACTCCAAGGAATTTATTTACATTTATCTTGTAAAAAATATTTACAATTTTGTTGTTTTTAGACATAAAAAAAGATAATGCAACAGATTACTCGTACAGAATCCTGCATTACCTTTCCTTGAGTATGTTGCGAATCAATTCTCCTGTATTCGAGGATCCTCTTTCACAACTTTCAGACAGGTAACTAAATTTCTATTGTCAAATACCATAACGACTTTATAAAAGCGATAGCCAATTCATTAACAACATAGGCATGAAAACTTTGTTGGACCCAAGTTAAAAATTGATTCCCATCATAAAAAATCCAGACGTATTTATTTTTCTTTAGCTATGATATACATAATTATTTATCGGCATAAAGCCCACATAACTTTATACCTGAAATCTGCATTCAAATTGATTTTTGTCTAGATAAAAAAATGCTTTTTGTTTTTTAACCCACAAGGCCCACATGCCCAACATTTTAGGTATGTGAGCCTTGTCGGTTATGTGGGCCAAAAAATAAAAAGGATCGGCTTTTTTATAACCCTTCGATTTTTGATTCCCTTTTCGGGTACCCAAAGTAGTTAGGTATTATTTAATTCTCTTGACCTCCGATTTTCCAGGCAATCCACACTTAAATCACAGAAGCGCCCAAGGACAAGCAAAGATGGATTCCTACCGGTCACAGGAAAATCATTTTGTCATTTCAGTGTTTTTTGATTCTGATCCGGAAAGTGTTTTTATCATTCTCGTCCCCAATGATTTCTTTCCGGAATTAATTTTGGTCATTTCTGCCATCGCTGATTTGATTTCAAAAATGGTTTCCATCATTACGGCGGTCTCTGGTTAGACTTTGAAAATCATTTCTCTCATTGCAAGGAGCGTCGGTTTGATTCCGAAAATTGAATTGATCATTTCTTCCTTCATTGATCTTTTATCGAAAAACATTTCTAGCATTTCGACCCTCCCTGACTTCATTTCCAAAACCGTTCCCTTTATTCCTGTCTTTGCTGATTTTCTACTGGTAATCGTTTCTCTCGTTCCGTTCATCAATGATTTTACTTCAAAAACCAATTTTATCTTTCCTACCATTACTGATTTTCTCTCTTCAGATTCCGCCAGGACACCCTGGCGCTGTGGTTATCTTATCATATATCCCGATTCCGAACTTTAATCCGTTGGATTATACCCATGCTGGATGCCTCTGAGTATAACAGATCGTTTATGCAGGAATTCAGATTTCATATTGATTAAGCCTCTTAAATACAAATCCGCTTTGCAATCCTGCCTAGTTGTTCACCCATACCCACCATTAAAAATGATTAGGATCTTTCTCAAGAGGGATTATCTCCTCCGGCGAAATCACGGTGATTTTTTTATCGGTTTTTTTATCTGTTGATAATGAAACAGGCGGAGAAACCTCAGAATGGGAATCTCGATGGCCCTCAATATTCCTTTTCGATTGCCCGTTTAATGGATGCACGACGGAACTTTCGATTTCGTTTTTTGAATCATTATTCCGTCCGTTTGCCAATTCTGAAAGTTCTTGAACAATACTGCGCATACTGTTAGCCTGTAAATTCAATTCCTCAGCTGCCGATGCACTTTCTTCAGCATTAGCTGCATTTCTTTGAGTGACCGTCTCCATCTGAGTCATCGCTTTATTTACTTGCTCAACACCCTGGGACTGTTCCTGGCTGGCAGCCGCAATCTCTTCCATTAACTCACTGACTTTTTTGGATTGAAGGGTAATTTCACTCAAAGCTGCGCTGACTCTTTCAGCAACACTGACCCCTTTACCCGAAAGTTCAATATTGGATTCAATGATAGAGGTGGTATCTTTGGCTGCTTGAGCGCTACGTCCGGCTAAATTTCTTACTTCCTCCGCTACCACGGCAAAGCCCATTCCGGCTTCCCCGGCCCGAGCCGCTTCAATCGCGGCATTTAATGCCAGAATATTGGTTTGAAAGGCAATATCATCAATAACTTTAATGATTTTTGAAATTTGATCACTGGATTTCTTGATCTCCTGGATTGAAACCATCATTTCCTGCATTTCATTGCTGCCTTTATCAGCCGATTGTTTAGCCTGTTCCGATAATTGAGTTGCCTGTTTCGTATTGGCTGTGTTCTGTTGAAGCATCGAAGAGGATTCTTGTAAAATCGATGACGTTTCTTCAATAGATGACGCCTGTTCCGCACTACCTTGCGACAACTGTTGGGCGGAAGATGATAATTGGTTGGAAGCTGCTGCAACTTGATGAGAACTTTCAGCCAATCCAGTTACGATTCGATTAATTGGTTTGGTAATACTGCGGATTATCAGATAAGCACCTGAAATTCCAAACGAAACACAGACAATTAATAATATAAGCAGCAACCAGAAAGAATCATGATAGGTTCGGATTGCACTTTGTTTGGCCGCCAGGCTGTCCGCTTCGACACTATCGGCTAGACCTTTTTGGAAGTCCATCGATTTCTGGCTCAGAGGATCAGCTTGACTGGCTAATAATTCCGCTGCTTCAGCCATTTTTTTAGCCGAAGTAAGGGCAGCTACTTGATCATTTATCGGTACACTGAGTGCACGGTTGGCAATCCAACCTTTATAATTTTCCTTTTCGTCTGTTGTCAAATCAGTTTTGCTTAGAAATTGAATTGCTTTGCTCATTGTAACCCGGCTGGAATTGATTTCGCTTTTGATCTTTTCCAAAGCTTCCGGATCATTGCTATATATAATATTACCCCTGGTATTTTTAGAAATATTCAAGGTTCCCATTCTTACTTCATCAACCATTTTTAATTTTTCAGCATTGCGCATTATTAAAGACATTTTGGCATTCATATGCCACATACTAAATAACGCAACCCCCACAAGAACGAAAACTATAGCAAATATCAAGCCATAGCCCCAAATGATTCGCGTACTGAGTTTTGCCTTCATCGTTGTTGCCTCCTCGGAAATTCTCAGCATTTTAGAAAAATGCACAAATTCCCCTATTATATTATGTTTAATCATTCAAAGACAAATTTCTTAACAAATTAGTATTTTTTATGATCGGACATCTATAATATCGTATAGTAGAAACAATAACTTTACGCCTTTTTTTATGGTGAAATTTAAATATTAATCCGTAATAAAAAAATATCATTTTAAGTTTTCTATTTTCTCAAATATTTAATCATCTTAGTTTTTAAATCTAAGGTGTATTATTCCAAAAAAATAATATTAAGACGATATCTAATACCTTTTAGTTAAAAATTATAAAAAAGCTGTAATGAAATCTCATTACAGCTCTCTCATCATTGATTTTTACTGCCCTAAAAATACATTTGAGGCACAATTTTACGTTAACAATCCAATATTTCGAACATATCCTGGATTCCTACGGTACGTCCAACCAAAGAAATAATTATTTGGAGCTCTTTTGGTTTAAGTATTCAACATATCCCAGTTCTTCAAGCTTTACAGCCTTATCGTTCACTTCTTTAGCCAGTTTTTTCTTATACTCAATCATTTTATGCCGTAAAGACGAATCCACCACACTCAAAATCTGAACTGCTAAAATTCCGGCATTTTTAGCCCCATTGATACTGACAGTCGCTACCGGAATGCCACCCGGCATCTGGACAATGGAATAAAGTGAATCAATCCCGTCTAGCGTATTGGTGCGAATGGGGATTCCGATAACCGGCAGCGGCGTCATAGCGGCTATAACTCCCGGTAAATGGGCAGCCCCGCCGGCTCCGGCAATAATAACTTCCAATCCTCGGTCAGCAGCACTCGAAGCATATTCAATGGCACGCTTGGGTGAACGGTGAGCCGAGATGATCGTCATTTCATAATCAACACCAAACTCTTTTAAACTTTCCGCTGCCATTTTCATTATCGGCAAATCGGAATCACTACCCATCACAATTCCAACCAAAGGCATTAAAATCACCCCTTAAGAATTAACCGGCGAACGTCGCTTTCGCCCACTTTATTTTCGGCTTCCCGGCTTGACGATAGGAATGCCCTCTTTACACAAAGGACATTCTTCCGGTTCCCAGGTTTC
>DNPQ01000284.1 GCA_003501335.1 Bacillota bacterium | reverse complement strand
TGCCTAAATCGTTATGACCATGAAACTCAAAATCGATTGTGGGAAATGCTTTATGGAGATGTTTGAATAAAAAAGCGGTCTGTTGTGGGGTTAAAATCCCAACCGTATCCGCGATTCGAACTCTCTCTACGCCCAGACTCTTTGCACAGGAAAGGAAATCGATTAAAAAATTATAATCCGCCCGGGAAGCATCTTGAGCGCCAATTGACAAAAAAGAAAACTTAGGCCTAGCATAGGATAGAATATCACTCATGTTTTTGAAAACCCATGCATAATCTTTACCCAGTGCTTTTAAGTGAATTTGGGAAACTGGAAAGGAAATATGAACTCCCTGGGTTCCGCATTGTTTAGCACTATCGATATCAGCCGCAGTTGCCCGGCACCAGCAGGTTAAACGGGCGGGTAAATTCTTTTTGACAATGGCCTGAATGTCCTCAATCTCTGTCTCTCCCATTGCGGGAGTCCCCACTTCCAATTCAGGAATACCCATATCGGATAATATTTGGGCGATTTGTAACTTTTCATCCCGGTAAAAAACGACCCCCGGGGCCTGTTCACCGTCTCGGAGGGTACTATCAATCAACCATGGTTCATGTTTGTTCTTTCGATTGACCATATTGAGCCTCCTGAAATTAACAAGAGTCCATCCTCCACCTGCCCTGTTCAACAATTGTTGCAGATACAGAAAAAAAGGCTCTTTTTGGTTTTAATAAAAGTTTATTACCATTCATTGAAATAACAATTACTTTAATAAGTATTGTTCAGCTGCCTCGCCGTTTTCCAAAGCATCCAAAATCTCATCGATAGCATCTTCGGTCAACGCACCATACCAAAATCCTTCAGGATAAATCACCATCGCCGGTCCGCGGTCACATACTTTCAAGCAACCGGTATTGGTCACGAGGATATTTTCCATACCCCGATCATTAATTTCCGACTGTAAATATTGAATTAAACCTGCGGCGCTTTTATTGCAGAATCCTTTAGGTTCCCCTGAAATTCGTGAACTTGAACAGACAAAAATGTGATGTTTTGGCTTTTCCATAACTAAAATCCTCCTTTGTAATTTTAAATTTTATTCACCCGCAACCCATTCCGCCTCCGGAACAATCCAAGCCGCATCCGGCTTTATGGCTGCAAACACCATGAGGTGTCTTCCCGGCAAAAATCAGTTTTAATTCTTCACCAATCAGACCTTCAGTCACAAAAATTGTCATCCCATCATGCTCCAGAATTTCTCTGGGACTTTCTCCAATTCCACTCACCAAAAGGCAACGGCAATCATGAAGTATTTGGGCTAAATTTAACCAGCGCTGTTTACCAGTTCCCGCTTCAGGAGTTTCCCGTGTTTCTATCAATTTGAACTCGTTGTCGGTTTTTTCATAAATCAGTATACGCTCGGCTTCCCCCAAATGCTGATTGATTAAAACTCCTTCCATACTGGCGACTGCCACATAAGGCCGTTCATCGCCGGGAGCCATTATGGATCGGGAACTTTCCAACAGCTGCTGTTGACACTGGGCAGTCATTGCTTCCCCTAATAAACCAACCGCATCGGCTCTACAACGGGTACAATGTTCCATTTGGGGTAAATACGCCTTCACTTGAGTCCTGATTTTTTGAACCTGCGCTGCAGACGGTTCAAGGATCTCTTCAAAAACTGTATCCTTGGTCGGTAGTAATGGAATACAATTCATAATATCAGCGCCTAACGCTGCCATTTTTGAAGCCACTTCCGGAAGATGCTGATCATTAATTTCTGGAATAATCAGGGTATTAATTTTTACAATCATCCCGGCTTGTTTTAAAGATCGAACGGCATCCAGCTGCCTCTCTAAAATGACTTCAGCGCCTTTCTGACCCCTGTATATCACCTTGCCATCCCGGACCCAGGAATATATTTTAGCTCCGATAACCGGGTCGATGGCATTGATCGTAACTGTGACGTGGCTGACTTGTAAATTAATCAATTCGCTAATATATGGATTTAAATTGAGTCCGTTGGTAGAGACGCAAAGCAACATTTGCGGGTACTTTTCCCGAACCATGCGGAGCGTTTTTAAAGTTTCAACCGGATTGGCAAAAGGATCGCCGGGTCCCGCAATCCCAACGACTGCAATCCGGGAATCTTGGGTGACGACTTTTTCCAAATAAAGCATGGCTTGATTTGGATTTAGCGTTGCCGTGGTGACTCCGGGCCTGTTTTCATTAGCGCAATTATATTTACGATTACAGTAATTGCACTGGATGTTACATTTTGGCGCCACCGGTAAATGAATCCGTCCGAATTGGTGACGGGCATCCTGATTAAAGCAGGGGTGAGTGAAAATATTTCGCTCCATCTCCATCATCCTCATTTTTAGGAAATTAAAATTTGTATTTAAATTCAGTCTACAAATCATACTACATGTAACTGTATCCCACTGAAGAATTATCTTGCCTGTCAGCAAGGAGGACATTTACAATATGGTCAAAAAGTTCTTGAGCTCCACGATAGCCTAAATGAAGCACGCGCTGACCACCTATCCGATCATGGATCGGAAATCCCACTCTCACTAACGGTACTTTTAACTTTCGGGCTGTTTGATAACCTTTGCTGTTTCCAATGAGCAGATTTGCTCCTAATTTTTCGGCTTCGGCAGCTATCTCCATAAAGTCAACACCCTGACGGACTGTAATTTTATCCTCCAGTTCTGGAGCAACTTCATAAACCGCCTTGGCAAGTCGGCC
>DNPQ01000353.1 GCA_003501335.1 Bacillota bacterium | reverse complement strand
ATGGATGGGGATAGGGAAAAATGCATTGCCGCAGGCATGGATGATTATATAAGTAAACCGGTTAATTGTGAGCTGATGTTCCAATTCATTGAAAAGTATTGTAAACCCCACAATGAGGCACCCGCCCGTGCCGATGCTTTTAAAGAACAAATTCAAGAGTTTGCGGCTCAAACCGGTTTAGGAGAGGAGGATGTCTTGGAGCTTTTTAAAGAATTCATGGATTCTTTACCCGAGGTGATTGTCAAAATGGGAAAAGCCATACAACAGGAGGATTATGTTGAATTGAAAAAAATAGCTCATCAATTGAAAGGTTCTTCCGGCAATCTACGAATGAACAACATTGCAGATAAAGCCATCCAGATTGAAAAATATGCCTCTGATTCAAAGAAAGAGCAATGTTTGGAGCTATTCAAGGATCTCAAAAAAAATTACCGGATGAATTTGAAATTAATTTATCATAGCAATGGTTTGATGATCAAATTTTTTTTCTAAATGGACCCTTTCTCGGATAACCTTTGGGCACTGGGATTTATCACATTTTTCTGAAATATGCTATAATTATTTTTAATTTTGAATGATTTTTCGATGCGGGAATCAGTGATATGAACACCGAAGGAATGAAGAATGAAAAGAATCCTGGGTATGGCCGCTTGGGCCTGTATATTATTATTGATTTTCCCTGCCATTGCCCGGGCCGATAGCGCTCAGGCCAAGGTTTCTGCGGATGAGGTGACCTATGACTATGAATCGGGTCAAGTTGAAGCCACCGGCAATGTTAAAATTGAATATAAGAATATACAAATAGTAGCCGATTACGTCCTCCTCGATCAGGAGCAAGATATTTTACTTGCTACCGGAGCATTAACGATAACCAATAAAGAAAACGTTTATTACGGCAATAAATTTCTCTACTTCTTAAAAACGGAACAGGGTTGGATTTATCCCCTAAAAACCGAGATTCATGATCTTGACATTCAAGGACCAGCTTATATGAGTGCAGCGGAAGCCCTCATGAAAGGTGAAGATCTGCAGTTAAAGCATGGTACTTTTACGACTTGTGATTTAGAACATCCTCATTATCACCTAAGTGCCAAGACCCTTGAGTATTATCCGGGCGATGTCATTATTATGCATCGTGTATGGTATTATGAGCATTCGGTGCCTGTTTTTTATTTGCCTTTGTTATACATCTCCCTAAAAGATAAGGGAGACAATTTTGCAGTTCAATATGGGCAAAGTGCTACGGAAGGTTTTTTTATTGATACGCAATATTATTATTATCATTTTCCAAGTCAAACTGATTTTGGAAGATTAGATTTCCGTTGGACTGAGTATGGGGGAGATTTGTATGAAATCGACCAGTCCCATCCCACCTCCAAAACCGGTACTTTTACCATAAAAGCAGGTTATTTGGATAAAAGCAATATGACAAATTTTTCAGTTAGCAGTGATTCCCGGGATGATGGCGCCACCTATGAATCTCAATATGACGACTATTTGCTGGGGTATTCCTATAAAGAATATTTGAACCCGAAAGTATTGACCAATCAGGATTTTACCCACTGGTTTCATTATACGGAAGATGGCGGCTTTTATCCAAACACTACCTATAATCTTACCGTAGCCGGCCAGTCACCCTATCCAAGTTTAGCCCTAGACTATAAGGATCAATACCAGGAAACGTACCGGACAATCAATCTTACTTCCAATTGGAACTTTAATCCGGATCAAACTTCAAGTGTCAGTTTAAACGGACAAGGGTATTATTCCGGTTATTTGGATAATCCGGACAGCTTTTATCTCAATCGGCTTTATACTTTGAATGCCAAAAAAGATTGGAATGGGTCCAATCTGTCGTTAACGCTTTCTGAAAACCGGGTCTACTCCGCAAGCAGCAGTGGTACAAGTTTGTTGCCGGATATTCAATATACAATCCCAAAAGTCGGGTTACCGTTGTTGAAAGATATACAAATAACGGCGCGATATACCCAAATGGAGAAGTTTTCTTCATTTGAATCTTCCGAAGGGCAACGGTATGCCTTGGATATCAGCAAGTCTTCCGGCACTCTATGGCAGGAAGGACCGTTTACTTTAAATACCATGAGTTCATTAAAATATCGTGATTTTATAGTAAGCGAAGTTGAAACGGATTTAACTTCCTTTTCTAACCAATTGGACTTAACGGATCAATTTACCAAAGAATTCAACACGAAAGTTAATGTTGGTTATGCCGTGACTGCCGGCGTCACAAATTCTTATTTTGCTTATGATGGTGATAACGATTTAGCTGGCTTTTATGCCGAAAACAGCTGGAATTATTCTGGCAATCGTTTAACTGCTTCCGCGAATACCAGGTATAATTTTACAATGAATTATGCCTACCCATTATATATCACTTCAAATTGGATTTTGACTTCGATTGCTGGTATTACATTCAGTACGATTTATAATTGGGGTGAAGGTCCCGGCCAAACTGATTTTTCTGCCAATTATCATCCAAACGCGAATTGCAATATTTCCATTGGACTGGGTTATGATTTTTCCAATCCCACTTCACCCTGGACTTCACAAAGCTTTGTGGCAGCGGTCTCCAGCAAAATCAGCAAAAACTGGAGCTACTCAGTAGCAGCCAATTATAATTATTTAGCTCACGAGTTTTCAGTTGCAGAATGTAATCTGATTTACGACTGGCATTGTCGTCAGGTAGTTTTGCATTATGACGGGGTCGAACAGGAATATTGGTTTCAAATCGTAATCAAGGCATTTCCCAATGATTCTTTAAAGTTGACCGGCAAGAATACCCTGGAAAATTTAATGAATGGGATTGAATCAGAGTAGGCTGCTAAAATCCAAAGAAATTATTGGTATTTTGTTAATTTTAAGCAAAATTTCTTCCTAGTAGAGGAATTTAATTATAAAAAGCGAATTAAAATATAGGATAGAATGATATATGATAAAAATGGTTTTTAAGCAAAAATTTACCAAGTAAATATTGATTCCGGCTTTTCTAGACTCGTAGCTGGCTTAGAAAGCTTTCTAAGCCGATCCAAAGAGAAAAAATCCGACCTATGATTGATTGTTCTAGTTAATTCCAAGCCTGAAAATTATCGTTCATATTCATTTTCATTCCCGAAAATAGTAAAAGGGAATCTGTATTTCGGAGGAGGATTCAATGAAAATTTTAATAAGCCGATCTTATTGGATAAAAGGAATATTACTTTTCACCACAACGTTAATGTTATTGGTAATTGCTATAGCCCCGGCAGCGGCTGCTCCTTTTTTAGAGAATGGCAATCGTTTAACGATGTTTTTTTCTTGGGATCATGTAGGTAGCGGAAATTTTGGAGACAATGGGTATGAATCCTTTACGGGAACCGCTTGTGGGGTGGCTTTTCCAGTAGGGTTTGCTAATGTCGGATTTAAAACAACTTTTGATACTTCAGAAGGCTATTACGAGATTTTTTCCGATTTTAACGGCAATGAAAATCTTTTCATGAATGTTTCGCTGCTTCATATGAAAGATAAAGCGGGTAATAGTGTCGCAATCGCCCGTTTTGGTGCTTCCAGGCCGTTAGTCATGGATTTGGATCAAGGAGGAAGAATCGATTGTACTTTTGGGCCGGGTCTTTCCGTTATTTCGACGGATAATGCCACGAATTTATCCATGTTTCTCCAGGCTAAAACGAAGGTATACTTTATGGAAGGCAGCTTTATCTATGCTAACGGTTTATATGACTTTATGTATAAAGCAGCTAATGTTGAACTGGGAATCGGGTTTAGTTATTAATCTTGGATTGGTTTTTAAGATGAATTTTCATAGGGAAAAAATTGGACTGTCTTTTGAGACAGTTCTTTTATATGGACGCCTTTTGTATTCGTAAAGTATCTAGGAGTGATAAGTCCTAATGAGTCCGGCCGGTATCAACTGATTAGGGAAAACAACTTTTAACCGCTATCTTACGCAAACCCTCAATTTTTGAATGGTTAGGCAATAATTCAAAGACAATTCAAATCAAATGTAACGATAAATATAGATAAACATTAAGCATAGCCTGAGGTATAAATATTTTTTGAATCATTGATTATAGGAGGAAAAATGAAAAAGATTGCGGTACAAGTAAAAATTGCAGCGTTTGGAATACTTGTTTTATCCCTTATGATTTTATCCGGACTAACGGGATATGCAAGCACGATTAAATCGCTTATTTCCCCCGCTGAGATCGATATTCTTGGAACGGGATTTAATGCACTAACCAGGAATTTTATTTCGGATAACAAATGTCTGAAATATAGCACCAATATCGACAGTAGTTTGCCGGGAA